>CAZFUK010000110.1:11249-12008 GCA_964522005.1 uncultured Anaerolineales bacterium
GTCACGGCGGAGCCACTGCTCCGTCTGCGGGTCCATCGCCCCACCCAACTGCGCCGCCAGACGCGGCCCGCGCAAGAGGCGGCCCGGATCGTAGCGAAAGACGTCTTCGCTCACGGCCCGCACCCGCCGCGTCGCCAGGTCATCCCGCCCGCCCGTCGGGTCCACCACCGTCGGAGTCTCGTCGAGCCACTCGCTCAGCGGAATCGCCAGGGCGTTGACCGAGAAGTCGCGCAGCCACAGGTCGTCTTCCAGGTGCGCGCCGCGCTGCTGGGCGATGTCCACCTGCTCCCGGCCCAGGACCACCCGCGCCGTCGCCATGTCGGCGTCCAGGGGAACGTAGGCGCCTTCCAGGGCGTCGGCCAGGCGCCGGGCCACCGCCAGCCCGTCGTTCTGAACCAGCACGTCGAAGTCGTGGACCTCGCGGCCCAGGAGACGGTCACGCACCGCGCCACCGACCATGTACGTGTGCGGCGCGGGACGGAAGAAACGAACGAGACGATGGGCTAGACTAGACACAGCGCCACCTCGACGACGATGTAGGGGCAGGGTCTCCCTGCCCAGGGCGCGGCCACCGCGCCCCTACAGCATGACACACCAGCTCCGCATTAACTGCGCCCCGCCGCCTTCATCACCAGGTCGGCCACTTCGTCCGGATGGCGAGCGACGGCGATGCCCGCCTTCTTGAACGCGGCGATCTTGTCCTCGGCGCGCCCCTCGCCGCCCGAAATAATCGCGCCCGCGTGGCCCATGCGGCGGCCG
>CAZFUK010000111.1:0-12004 GCA_964522005.1 uncultured Anaerolineales bacterium
TCACTGGCTCCAGCGGCTCGCCCAGGATGCCGTCGTGGATGGCCCAGCTTCGCCCCCTCACCGTGTCGGCCATCTCAGGGCGGCGGAACGGCGTTGAGCCGTCGAGCCGCGCCCGTAGGTCGCCGCCCGGCCGAAAACGGCGGTCAAGGTCCTCCATCGTCCGCCGCCCATACAGATAGTCAAAGCCCCAGTGCTCCATCAGAATCGCGTTGTGGTAGGCCAGCGGGACGGCCAGCGCCAGGTCGTGGCCGACCTCCTTCAGGAAGCCTTCGAAGCGCGGCAGAATATCCTTGAGGACGAGCGCCAGCCCCCGCCGCACCTGGCCCGGCGCCAGCCCGGCCTCCATCGCCGCCATCTCGGCCGGCAGGTTACGGCCGGCGGTCCCCAGCATGGTCGGGCGGCCGGTCTCGTCCACGTCAATGTCGAAGCGCGGCGCGTCGGGGTCGTTGGTCAGCAGGAAGCGCAGTTCGATCTGGTCGGTGGAGGTGTCGGCCGCCTCGGCCAGCGCGACCGGATCGCGGTCACCCAACGACCGCCACACCACAATCCGAATCTCGCCCGTGCTCGGTGAGCCGGAGTGCTCGACCACCTTCTCGCCCTGGGGGTTCAGGAAGGTCTGGCGATCAATGCGGAACTGGCGCAGCAAGCGCGGCGGCAGGTAGCGCCGCACCCACTCGTCGCGGACCTCATAGGGCAAGGCGGCGATGTCCTTCAGGGTGCGAATGTGCTGGCTGGCCTCCAGGGTGAGCGTGGGGGATTCGGGTGGGTATGGCATACGGCTCCGCGTCTCCTTCCGCCTCGCGCACGGGGTCAGCCTACGGTGGCTGGTCGGCCAGAGGCGCCGAGGGGTCTAGGGTACGGCTTGAATGGCCGACTCGGGCGGCTTCAGGCTCAACAGGTAATCCGTCGCGTCCTGGCCCAGGCTCTCCGCCGCCTCGCGCAACCGGCGGTTCACCTCCACGCGGTCGTGGAGTTCGTCCAGGTGACGGTCGGCGGAGCGGGCCACCATCGTCACGTGCCGCCACAAGGCTTCGCGCTGACCCGGCCAGGGCGCGGTGTGGCCGAGTTGACCGCACACCTCCAGCAGCCGCCAGGTGCAGGCCAGGTCGGTCGCGGCGTAGTGGCGAATCTGGTTGAACGCCTGGTCGAGCATGCTGTCGAAGGTTGGCCCACGGGCGATGACGCGCAAGACGCCGTCCGCGTCGCAGCGGTAGGGCGTCACGGGCGGATGGAGCGCCATTTGGGTGAGCAGCGACCCCATGACGTCCATGCAGTTCATGGCCGTGCTCGGGTCGTTGACGGCCGGCGACAGGGCGCGCAGCGCGATGTCCGAGAGCTGGCGCATGGAGAACAGGAGGTCCTGGGCCAGGGTACGCTCGGAGCCAAACTCAACGGCGCCTCGAAGGCTGTCGGCCAGACGCTCGGTCAGCTTCTCCGCCGGCCAGACCGAGGCCAGGGGCAGGCCGGGCAGCACGTAGTCGCCGGGCATCGGCTCCAGGCGAACCAGGACATCGGCGTCCCGCGCCACGGCCAGCATCTCGTCTGGCGCGATGAACTGGATGTAGCCGGGCCGCGTCGCGCGCACCAGCGCGGGCGCGGTTGTCGGCAGCGGCGGCGGGTCCGCCTGGGGCCAGGGCCGCCCCAGCGTCTCCGGGAAGACCTCGTCAAACAGGTCCTCCGCCTCCTGCCGGATAATCTTGACAATATGCCGCACTTCAATCGAGTGCGAGACGTGGTGAATGAAGTAGATGAAACTCGCCAGCGACAGGAGGGCCAGCACCACGGCGACGGTAATCGAGAGGGTCGGCACGAACAAGCCGGGCGCGTCCCGCCCGACGACGCGCAGCACCAGCAGGCAGTACAGGAAGGTGCCCATCAGGACGCCCAGCACATGTTGCTGGACGGTGTCGCCCAGGTAATGGCGCAGGATGCGGGGCGAAAAGGCGTTGGCCGTCTGGACAATGGCGACCATGGCAATGGAGTAGGCCAGCGTGGCGACGGTCAGCATAGAGGCGCTGACGGCCCCCAGCAGCGTCCGCGCCGCTTCCGGCCCGCCACCGAAGATCAGGGAGAGGCGGCTGAGCTGGTCGGGCGTGAGAAAGCGCTCCAGGTTCTCGTCCAGGCTGGTCAACGCCAGGGCCAGCGCGCCCAGGCCGATCACCCATAGGGCCGGGCGGAACCAGAGGCTGGTCTTGAGGTCATCCCAGAGTTGACGCAGTCGCATACGCTCCCTTGCCTGTTTCCCTGCTTAGAGCATAGCCGGAATCGCCGTTTGAGTCCAACTTGCATTGACGCTATGCGTCATGGAGGGGCGGTCAGCGATACGGATAGATGTGGAGGTGGCCGTTGCTGACGACGACCAGGGCGCGCTCGCCCGGCAGGTCGGGCAGGTGGGCCAGGGCCTCGCCCGCCTGTCCCAGGTCTACGGCCGGCGGCTCCCCCTCGGTCAGTCCCTCGGCCACCTGGAGCCGGCTGCCGGGCAGAGCGGCGCGCAGGCTCGGCAGCAAGTCCTGGTGCTCGGGGCCGACCCACAGCAGGACGGCCTTGCGGCGGCGGGCGGTCTCCGCGCCGTGGCGCAGGTCGCTGCGCAGGACGAGGCCGTAGTAGGCGAGGACGAGGGCCGCGACGATGACCACGGCCATGTTGCCGCGCATATCAAAGAACGGCGCCAGCCCCAACCGACGCTGGAGCAGGCTCTCCAGCAGGCGGTAGACGACGTAGACGAGGTTGCCCAGCAGGCCCAGAATCGCCAGGGTCAGCGCGCCATAGACCAGCAGGCGGCGCGGCAGCGCGCGGCGCTCGTCGGGGTCGCCGCGTCGGGCTTCCAACTCGGCGCGGAACCACTCGTAGGCCCACAGCGGCCCCCCCACCAGAAGCAAGGCGAAGGCCAGGCTGAGCGGGTCGCGCCACCAGCGTGCGGTGAGGCTGGCCGGCCCGGTCACCAGCCCAATGATCAGGGCGAGCAGGACACCCAACCCGCTGCTCAGCGCGCCGAGGCCAAACGCCGTCGTCAGGTAGCGGTAGGCGCGGCGCACGGTGCGGCCACCCGCCTCCGCGCCCGCCGCCTCGCGCTGGAGCACGCGCCAGTGGTACAGCCCGACCAGCAGCCCAATGAGGCCGACGGGCAGGACGGTGGGCAGGAACGAGAACTGGCGGCTGGCCGTGAAGGCGGACAGGTCAAAGAGGTACTGGAGGGTGCGGTAGATCAGGATGCCGGCGACAACCAGGACGGCGGCCAGCCCGCCGAACACCGCCACCAGGTAGAGGTAGACCTGGCGCAAGACGGAGGCCGTGTCGCCCCGCGCCGCGTAGAGCCAGTGGAAGGCCCAGCCGACGCCGCCGACCACCAGCCACGCCAGCGAGTCGCGCAGGGCGTCGGACCAGAGCGGGGCGGCGGTCAGGACGCGGGAGAACAGGGCATCGTAGATCTGTTGGAGAACCAGGCTCAGGAACCCGTGCGCCCCGACCACCAGCCAGCCGAGGGTGAAGGCCGTCGCGCCATAGAGGTACCAGCGGTGGAGCGTGCGGCGTGTCGCCTCCGGTCCCTCGCGCCGCAGCGTCCACCAGTGGTAGACCCACACGACGCCCCAGGCGAGGAGCATGGCGAGGTTAGGGATGAGCGGCTCGTAGGCCAGGCGCGTGCCGAGAAGATAGGTCAGGACGCGCTGGCCGCTGACGGTCAGGTTGATAAAGGCTACGCCGAGGACGAGGTTGAGGTACAGGTGGCGGGGAATGGCGCGGCGGTCGTCGGCGTCGCGGGCGGCGCTGCGCTCGGCGAAGAACCAGTGCAGCAGCCAGACCGGCCCGCCGATGATGAGCATGGCAAGGGCCAGGGCGATCTGGCTCGTCGCGTTGCCCACCACGAGGGTGCGAAAGGGCAGGTCGAGCACCGCCGACAACAGGGTGATGGTCCCGAAGGTCGTGACCATCAGGGCGGCGAAGGCGACGACATAGAAGTACAGCCGACGGATGGTAGTCATAGCGCCTCTAATAATACACGTTGATCCAGTAGGGATAGTCCAGGATGCGCCACTCACCCCCCTCGCGGCGGAGGCGGAAGCGGTCGCGCTGGTCCGACACGGGGTTGCCAAAGGGCGACGGGCCGCCCACATCGTAGCGCGTCAGCCGCACGAAGACCTCGGCCAGGTCTCCGTCTACCGTCTCCTCGTCGAGGACCACCTGGATATTATGGCGTTCACCGCGACCGCTGTAGCGGTCGCGGAACTGCTCGTAGGTGCGCGGTTTGCCGTCGGGGCCGTTGGCCGTGAGGTAGCCAAAGGCCGTGCGGTAGTCCTGGGCCTCGTCGGCTTGCAGGAAGCGCTGCACCACGCCGGATGGCGTGTCCGCCGGCAGCAGGGTGACCGGGCGGCTCCGCAGGAACACTGCCAGGATGACGGCGCACAGGAGCAGGCCGCCGATGACGAGGCTCGCGACCAGCCAGGCCCATCTTTGCATAACTCTCTCCTCTTAGCCTGTTGGCGGCCGGGTGGCAGACGGGGTCGGCGTCGCCAACGCCCACGCCCCGCCCACGATAAACCCGGCCCCGTTGAGGTTGGCCGTGAGACAGCCGTTCGCGCCCGCCCGCAGCGCCCCCACGTTGGCGATGGTCGCGCTGGGCGCCACCGCGTACGTTCCCTGGCCCTGGATGGTGAGGATGCCCGCCTCCGTGCCCTGGGGCGAGACATAGGTCGTCACCACGCCGCACAGGGTCAGCGTCGTCAGCGTGGCGGTAGGCTGCGGCGTGCGGTTGGCATAGCTCAAGAAGACGGTCTTGCCATCCTCGACGTCTACCTCCCACACGTTGGGAACGTTGGGTACCGCCTGCACCGGCCCCAGGGGGTCGCTGAAGATCAGCCCCCAGCCTCCCACAGGGGCCGTCGGCGCCTCGATGCGGAACGTCCCATTCTCTAGCCCGGCGTTCGGGAAGCACTTGGGCAGCGTCTCTGTGCCCGCGAAGGTATACGACGCCAGGGCGAACTGGGGCTGCGTGGGTGTGGTCGCGCTGTAAATGCGAAAGGTGTAGCCCGGCAGGGCCATCTCGCCCAGGTCCCAGCGGCCGTTGCTGTTGGCGTCGCGAAACAGGAAGACGCACAGGTCGGTCGGGACAAACGGGGTCGCGGTGCGCGTCGGGATGAGCGTGACTGTCGGCGTCAGCGTGGGCGTGCCCGAGGTGCTAGACGTGGGCGTGCGGGTGGCGGTCGGGGTGGGCGTGGCGGTGGGGCCCAGGTCGGCCGTCCAGGGCTGCGGCCCCTCCAGGCCGTAGTTGGTGCCGACGAACAGCAGGTCGAGCAGGTTGACCCGCCCGTCCTCGTTGATGTCGGCGTTGAGCGGGACGGGCGGCTCGGTCCCGTAGCCCAGCCCAACCGCCAGCAGGTCCGTTAACCCCACGCGATTGTCGCCGTCGGTGTCGCCGGTGCGCAGTGTAACGTCGGGCAGTTGGAGTGCCCCGGCGGGAACCTCGACGTTGATCTGGGACGAGAGGAAGCCAGGACGGCGGGCCGTCACCAGGTGCGGCCCCTGGGAGACCGTGAGGCTGTAGAACCCGTCGGTGGTCGTGGTGGCGGCCGGGTTGGGCGCGTTGTCTACATAGATAAACGCGCCGTTGTAGAGCGTGCGGCCCTGGAGGGTCAGCAGCCCTGATACCGGCCCCGACGCCGGCCGCGCCAGGGCAGGCGCGCCGCCGACCAGCCCGGCCAGGAGCAGCCCCAGCCCGAGCCACACGGCCGCCCAGCCCAGGCCCCGGTATCCCCCCCCATCCGCCCGCCTGTCCATCCCTACCTCCCCGTCACCCTGTCTATCGATAAGAACGCCGTCTTCGCCCCGGCGTCACGCCTGGCTCGACCCGCCTGCCCGCTTTTTTTGCTAGACATCTGGGTTACCCCGTATTATACTACGCATCCAGTACCATTCATCTCAGGGACGCTGACCCACCTTGAATTTCAGCGTCCACGGCTATGCCAGGCACTGAAAGGGGAAAAGGATGTCTCACCGCCGCCTTGTCTTGAGCCGTCGTCTCCTCGCCGCCGGCTCCTTGGGTCTCGCCCTCCTGGCGTTGGCCTACCTCAGTCTTACCCTGGTCTCCGCGCCAGCGGCCCAGGCCGACGGCCCACCACGCGGGTCACTGCCCACGGCCTACCAGGCGCTGAACAAACGGGCGGCCATGCCCGCCCCTGGCGTCGCCCAGCCCTCTGTGGCGGCCGCGCCGGCCCGCGAGCGACAGGCCCCGGAACAGACGGGCGGCCTGATTAGCGGGCGGGTGACGGCGAACGGCACACCGGTCGCGGGCGCCCAGGTTGTCCTGCGGAGCTATCTGAGGAACCAGAGTGAATCGTCGGTCCTAACCACGACGACGACCATCACCGGCTACTACGCCTTCGCCAATCCGCCGTCCACGCCGGCCGGCTTCACCTACTATGTGCTCTACGGGCCGCAGTTTGATAACCCCGCTTACGTTTCTCTCTGGTATGGCCCTGACCTCCCCCCGTATACGGCTGGGACCCGGGTCAGCGGCGGCGATCTGAATGTCGCCAACGTGCCCGCCATCTCTCCCTCCGATAATACGACGGTCACGCTCCCCGTCACGTTCCGCTGGACCAGGCGGCCGACGACGACGGACAGCTACAGCTTCCTGCTAGGCGGGTGGTCGGAGGCGAATTACACGGATACCGTCGAGAGCGGCGTGCTCGGCTATGTTGGGGAGTATACTCTCTCCACCTTCCCCCAAGTCATGTATGGCGAACCGTATGGCTGGTTGCTCCAGATTCGAGACACGGGCGCGAATAACAGTTATGGCTACAGTTGGGCTTCCATCGTCTACTTCAGATGTACCCTGTGCGCCGGGGTCATCGTCGTCCGTGCCTACATTGACTTCGGCTGTGACAGCTTCTTCAACCGAGGCACCGACTATCCGCTCTACGGGACCACCGTCACGGCCACCCTACCCGATGGCACGCGGCGCACCGGGATTGTAGACGAGAACGGCAATGCCGTCATCTCCGGGGTCAACCTGAGTCCAGGCGACGGCGTGAGGCTGACAGTGGACGACCCGCCGCCTGCCCCGACGTGGGTCCAGCAGTCCAACTCTACCCTGGAGCGGTGCTCCAACGCCCCCACAACGACGTCCGTCTCGACCACCGGTTTTAGCCTGTTCGGCGTCGCGTTTGTGGACTTCCGCTTCGGGCTGGCCCGCCGCTAACCCCATGCACCCTGCTTTGGCATTCGCCTGGCCTTGTGCGATAATGAAGGCCAGGCGAATGCCTTGTATCGAGACCATTGAGATTCAGCCCCACGCGGGCAGAGATTGTGCCGCGATGATGAGAGGAGACGGGACATGGAATACCGCTTGCTAGGCCGGTCGGGAGTGAGAGTGTCGGCCATCGGGTTGGGCGGCAATCAGTTCGGGAGCAAGGTGGACGCGGCCGGGACGGCGCGCATCGTCCACCACGCCCTGGACCTGGGTGTCAACTTCATTGACACCGCCGATGTCTACAGCCAGCGCGGGCGCTCCGAGGAAGTCCTGGGCCAGGCCCTCCAGGGCCGCTGGAACGGGGTTGTCCTGGCGACGAAGTACCGCAGCGCCATGGGCGAGGGGCCGAACGACAAGGGCGCCTCGCGCTACCACATGCTCCGCGCGGTCGAGGGCAGCCTGCGCCGCCTCCAGACCGAGCACATTGACCTGCTCCAGGTTCATTCCTGGGATGGGGATACGCCGGTGGACGAGATGATGCGCGGGCTGGACGACCTGGTCCGCAGCGGCAAGGTGGGCTACATCGGCTGCTCCAACTTCCTGGCCTGGCAGATGTGCCGCGCCAACGACCTGGCCGAGCGCTATGGCTGGGCGCCGTTCATCACCGTCCAGCCCCACTACCACATGCTGGAGCGGGGGGTGGAGCGCGAACTGGTTCCCTACTGCCAGATGTTCCACGTCGGCATCCTGCCCTACTTCCCGCTGGCGGGCGGCTTCCTGACCGGCAAGTATAAAGAGGGCGAAGCGCCGCCGCCCGGCACGCGCGGCGAGAGCAGCCCGTATGTCCAGCGCTACTTCAAGCCCGAAAACTTCGCCAGGGTGCGCACGTTGACCGAGTGGGCGGAGGCGCGCGGCCACACGATGGCCGAACTCGCCATCGCCTGGCTGCTGGGCCAGCCGCAAATCCCCAGTGTGATTGCGGGCGTGACTACACCTGTAACCTTGACTAGCGGTGTAACCCTCAAGCGGCACATCGTTTCTTCCGTCATCTGCGGGGTAACTTCCGTGGAGCAAGTGGACGCGAATGTGAGGGCGGCTGACTGGCAACTTACGGATGAGGAGCTTGGTGAGGTGAATAGGATGTTGGAGGGGCAAGACGCCTAGCGGACAGGGATACATAATAGGACACTAACTTGGGACAAAACCGGGACGCCGTCTCTAGTACTTGGGACGCGGCCTGAGATAGAATAGGGTCATACCATCGTCCCGAATTACGAAAGGAGTGTCGGGTATGACCCTACAACGTGCGCGTGTTGCTGGGCAAGTGTGTCTCATCAGCGGTGTGTTACTGAGCCTCATGGGGCCTCTGAACGATGCCTACATTGTTGATGGGCGATTTATTGATACACCGGCCCTGCGTCTCGCCAATGTCGTCTTTGCCCTCATCCCGCTGGCCCTCGCGTGGGCTGTCCTGACTTTTCAGCAGTTAGGGTTCGCCGGATCGGGCTGGCTGCCGAAGGTGGGCGCAGGTCTGGCCCTCGTTGGGCTGGCTTCATGGCTGGCGGGTGGTGTGGTCCTGTCAATTAACCCGACTGCCGACGAACTCTTTACCCCTCTGGGCGGCGTCACTCAAGCGATAGGTTACATCCTGCTGGGTATCGCCACGCTCCGGGCCGGAAAACTGAGCGGCTGGCGGCGGATTCTCCCTCTGGTGCTTGGCCTCTGGTTCTTCATCCAGCTCCCGCTCCAATTCCCACGGATTGTAGCGGGCGGCTTGCCATCCTACACGCTCCTGCTCGGCGTGTGGGGCATCCTCTGGGCCGTGTTCGGCTATGTTCTCATGACCGAGAGCCGCCAGTATGTTGCGACGCCAGTGCAAGGGTAAGGCACAGGGGCCGGACAGGTTTTTGAGACCTGTCCGGCCGCTCCCGGCGTAGTTGTGCGACGGCATCTGAGTGGCTATAATAGTGGCCACACGAGGCGGCCCCTCAGGTCTAACGAGGTACGACATGCCATCCAATTTACAGTTGATAGGTCGTACGGGAGCACTCCGCCGCTACTTGCCTCTCCTGCGCTATCTCTGGATAGCCCTCGTCGCCCTTGAACTGCTCGCCTTTGTCATCGCCATCCCTGCTTATGCCACCCAATTAACGTCCCTATGCCCTGACGAAGCGCTCGCGGCGCCAGGGTGTAACTACGCGCAGCTTACCGCGGCACGGCTGGCGACGTTGAACCAACTTGGCATCTCGTTTCAGGCGTATGTCACCTAGACGCTCATTCTCCATGTCGGCGCCTCGGTCGTCTTCATCATCCTCGGCATGCTGATTTTCTGGCGCAAGTCCTCGGACGTATATGGCCTGTTCGTCTCGCTCCTGTTGACCACCTTCGGCGCCATCGGTGTGTCGGACGCGCTGGGTATCGCTCTGGAGTGGGCCTATCCTGACTGGCATCCGATCTTGAGCCTCACGAGTCTTGTCTTTCCGCTCCTGGGCTTCTTTCTTGTGACCCTCCCGGATGGACGGCTTGTACCGCGCTGGAGTGTGGTTGTCGTCGGCTTGTGGGTGGTCCAGGCTCTCTTTTGGGACATCATCGACCTGCTGCCGATCCCCATCTTTGCCCTTGAACTCCTGATCGTGTTTGGCAGCACCTTGGCTGTCCAGGTCTACCGCTATCGTCGTGTGTTGGACGCTACCCAACGACAACAAGTGAAATGGGTGGTGTTGGGCTTTACGTTCTCGGTCGCCTCCATTGCTGTGACCGGACTGTTGAGCATATTCGACTCCAGGCTAGCGGATCTCGCCGAAGGCACCCAGACGTTTCTAATCTTTACCCCCCTTCCGGTCACGATTGGCCTGGCTATTCTGCGCTACCGGCTGTGGGACATTGATGCCCTCATCAGCCGCACTCTGATCTACGGTGCGCTGACAGCCAGTATTATTGGTATCTATACTATCGTGGTGGGCTATCTGGGCGCTGTGTTCCAGACCAGCGACAACCTTGCCATCTCCCTTACCGCCACCGGCCTGGTCGCTGTCCTGTTCCAGCCGCTCCGCGATCGCCTCCAAATCCTGACCAACCGACTGGTATACGGCGAACGCGACGAGCCTTATGCCGTTCTGTCGCGCCTGGGACGCCGCCTGGAAGCCACGCTTGCACCCGAGGCGGTTTTACCGACGGTTGTACAGACGGTGGCCGGAGCCCTAAAATTGCCGTATGTGGCGCTGGCCGAGCCGACTACGGCCCCGCCTCCGCACGCTGAGAGAGCGGAAGGATATACCATAATAGCAGAGTGGCCCCTGGCGGGCCGGCCGATATCATCCCTCGTCCACCTACCCGTGCCGTATCAGGCTGAGACGATTGGTTGGCTTCTGCTGGCTCCACGCAGTCCTGGTGAAGGCTTTAGCTCAGCGGACCAGAGGTTACTGGCTGACCTCGCACGACAGGCCGGCAATGCGCTACATGCAGTCCGTCTAACTAGTGAATTACGGCAGGTAGCGGTTGATCTTCAACAGGCACGCGAGCGCCTGGTGACGACGCGCGAGGAGGAACGCCGCCGCTTGCGGCGCGATTTGCACGATGGCCTGGGGCCAACCCTAGCCGGTCTGACCTTTACACTCGAAGCAGCGCGCAACCTACTGTGTACCCAATCGGACCGGGTGGACGAATTACTGGTTAGCGCGGGCGACCAAACCCAATTCGCCATCACCGAGATTCGGCGTCTGGTGTATGCCTTACGCCCTCCGGCCCTGGATGAGTTGGGGTTACTTGGCGCCCTGCAACAGGAGATCGCCAAGTACGGTGGCGTGGCTATAGCGCTCGAGACGCCCCAGACGCTACCGCCGCTCCCTGCCGCTGTCGAGGTCGCGGTGTATCGTATCGTTCAGGAGGCGATCACAAATGTTATGCGTCACGCCCAGGCGCGACACTGCCGCGTGCGGCTGGTGTTGACACCCGACGTTGGAACTGTCACGCAGGATACGCTGGTGATCGAGATCATAGATGACGGCCTCGGCCTGCCGCTCCATCATCGGGTCGGCGCCGGCCTGTATACAATGCGCGAACGAGCTGAAGAACTCGGCGGCGCCTTGAGCATGGAGCGCAACGAGCCACAGGGTGTCCGCGTCAGGGCCGTCTTGCCCCTTACCGTCCAGATCGTACCCCATCCCGGGTGATGAGAGTTGAGCTAGCTGCACTGCGCCACAGGATAGGAGCTCGGACGATGGATCCCATCCGTGTCTTTGTCGCCGACGATCACCCTATCTTCCGTACAGGTTTGCGTGCGTTGCTGGAGTCAGTGAGTGACATGGAGATTATTGGCGAAGCTGAGAGCGGCGACGTGGCGCTGAAGCTACTACCGTCACTCCAGCCCGACGTCATCCTTATGGATATCCAAATGCCCGGGCTAAACGGCATTGAGGCGACGCGACGGCTACTTCAGACGAACCCAGCCTGTAAGGTGCTGATGCTTACCATGTTCGAGGACGATGATTCGGTGTTCGCAGCTGTCCGTGCTGGGGCACGGGGCTACTTACTCAAGGGCGCGCGCCAGGATGAAACCGTGCGTGCTATTCGAGCCGTCGCGAATGGGGAAGTGATCTTTGGCCCTGGCGTTGCGCAACGGGTCATGAATTACTTCAGTCACACGCATCCCGCCCCCGCCCCATCCACTTTTCCAGAGCTAACTCAGCGGGAGACCGCGATTCTGGAACTCCTCGCGCAGCGCCTTTCCAACGCCGAAATCGCCGAGCGTCTCGTTCTCAGCCCCAAGACAGTCCGTAATTATGTTTCGACGATTCTTGACAAGCTCCAGGTGCGAGA
>CAZFUK010000112.1:0-11903 GCA_964522005.1 uncultured Anaerolineales bacterium
CCCAGCACCTGCGCCTCCGCCAGCCCCAGGCACTCGGCGGCGTAGCGGCCTACCGCCCGCTTGACCACCGCCGTCTGCAAGTTCGCCCCCAGCAACTCGACGGCCTCGGCGCACGCCCGGTCATCGCCCGTCACCAGCGCCACCGGAATGCCCAGGAAGCCCGCCAGCGCGGCGTTCAGCCCGATCTCGCCCACCTCGCGGCCGTTGAGGAACACTTCGAGAATCACGCCCGTCCACGTATGGTCAATAATCGCGTTGGCCGTACCGGCGCGACCGTGGTAGCCGACAAAGAAGGCAGCGTCCCAGCGCGGGCCGATGGGCGCGCTCAACCCGGCGTAGTTCAGCGGCGTGGTGGGCGACAGGGGAGCCGCCGACAGGATACCCTCCATCATCGAGAGGGGCTTGGGCGCACCGCTCAGCAAGCGCGCGCCCCCGTGCAGCCCTTCGATGAGGATGTTGCGCATTGGGCCGTGGCTGTCGTTGACCAGGATGTTATCCGCCCCGCCGGCCAGCGCCCCTTCGACCGCCGCGTTGACGTCGTCGGTCATGAGTTGGCGGGCGCGCGGGTAGTCCGACTTGCCCGGCGTACAAAACTCGTTGTCAACGATGCCGCTAATCCCCTCCATGTCGGCGGAGATGAAGATAGACTTAGGCATAGAATACCCCCTGGGTTAGGCCGGCACGGGTTCGAGCATCTTCAGCGCCGCCTGAATCTTGGCCTGGGTCGCCTCGTCGGGCAGCATCAGCGGAGCGCGGGGATGGCCGCCCTGGTAGCCGAGCAAGGTGAGGGCATACTTGTAGCCGCCGATGCCATAGGGCCGGCTGACGGCGGCCTCCACGGCGGTCAGCGTGGCCTGGAGGCGGCGGGCCTCGTCCTGGCGCCCGGCGAGCGCGGCGTCATAGATGGCGACGCACAGTTCGGGCGCGATGTTGGCGACGGCCAGGTTCGCGCCGATGCAGCCGACCACCATCGCCGCCTGCAGGACGCGCGCCCCGCCCGTGAAGATGGCGAAGCCGTCGGCCGACGCTTCCACCTCGGCGGCCAGTTGGCCCACATCGCCAAAGCTGTCCTTCATGCCGACGATGTTCGGGTGGCGGGACAGCGCGGCGACGGTTTGGACCTCGATGTTGAGGCCGGTGAACGGCGGCACGTTGTAGATGAGGACGGGGATGGGCGAGGCGTCGGCGACGGCGGTGTAGTGCGCCACGAGCGCGGCGTGGGTCATGGCCGGCTTGTAGAAAAATGGTGTCACGACCAGCGCCACGTCGGCTCCCAGTTCGGCGGCGCGGCGGGTCTGGCGAATCGTCTGCGCCGTTCCCAGGTGGCCGACACCCACCGACAGCACGCGGTCCGAGGGCACCGTGTCGCGGGCGGCGGCGATGAGTTCGTCGCGCTCGTGCTCGTCCAGGTGGACGAACTCGCCCGTCGAGCCGAGGACGAGGACGCCGTGGCACCCTGCCGCCAGCCACTTCCGAATGTTATGCTGCATCGCCGCCGCGTCTACCGCGCCCTCCTGGGTAAAGGGCGTGACACAGGCGGGGTAGACCCCTTTGAGTTGAGGCATGAGCTTCCTCCATAGGCATATTTCAAGACTGGTTTTGGAGTATAATACAGGGTGTGCGAATCGCAAAGCAGGGAGGCAGTATGCAGCTAGAGGACTATTTCGACTTTCTCGCGCCCGACGACATCCGCATCAAGGGGCATCGCATCGGCATCGAGACCGTACTGTACGAGTACATTCACCGGGCACAGACTGCAGAAGAGATCGCAAGGACCTATCCAACGCTGACACTTGAGGAGGTCTACGCCACCATTCTGTACTATCTCCATAACAAGGAGCAGATAGACCAGTACCTCACCGATTGGCTTGAGTGGGGCCGAAAGATGCGGGAGGAACAGGAGCGTAACCCTCCCCCTTTCGTCTTGCGGTTGCGCGCCCTAAAAGCGGAAATGGACAAAGCGAAGGCGCCGGCTGGGTCATGATTCGCTACTTACTGGACGAACACGTTGACCCAGTCTATCAACGCGAGATGATAAAACGCGAGCCGGGCATCAAGATATGGGTCATTGGCCGTGGAGCCGCCCCGCCAAAGAGCACGTCGGACCCGGATGTGCTCCTGTGGTGCGAGGAAAACGGCTTTATTCTGGTGACAAACAACCGCAAGACGATGCCGGTTCACCTCACAGCCCATCTAGCGCAAGGACGCCACATCCCAGGTATCTTTATCCTCAATGAGGATATGAGCATCGGCGATGTTCTTGACGAACTTCACCTCATCTGGATAGCAGGCAAGGAGCAAGACTACGTTGATAGGATAGCGTTTATGCCGGTGGAATAGCCCTACAACCCGTCCTGGTAGACCCACTCACCGCCGAGCATCGTCGCGTCCACCTTCGTACCCAGGATGTCGGCGGGCGGGATGGCGAAGATGTCCTGGTCCAGCACCACCAGGTCGGCCAGCTTGCCCGTGGTCAGCGACCCCTTGACCGCCTCCTCGCCTGTGGCATACGCCGCCCCCTGCGTGTAACCGTGGACCGCCTCGTAGACCCCTAGCCGCTCCTGTGGCTGCCAGCCGCCTTCGGGATAGCCGTTGGCCCGCTGCCGCGTGACCGCCGCATGGATGCCGACCATCACGTCCGGCGTCTCGACCGGCGCGTCCGAGCCAAAGGCCAGGCGCGTACCGCGACTGAGCAGCGAGCAGAAGGCGTAGGCGTAGCGCGCCCGCGCCCCCCAGTACTTGTCGGCGATGAGCATGTCCGATGTGCAGTGGATGGGCTGGACCGAGGCCAGCACGCCTAGCTCGGCCAGGCGGCCCAGGTCGTCGGGATGCAGCACCTGGACATGCTCGATGCGCTGGCGCAGCGGTGAGCCGGCGCCTATCCCTGCCCGCCACTCCGCGAAGACGTCCAGGCACTTGCGGTTGGCCCGGTCGCCGATGGCGTGAATGGCGACGCTGATGCCGGCCTCTGCGCCCCGCAAGACCAGACGGCGCAACTCCTCGAACTCGGTGGTGACGATGCCCCGGTTGCCCGGCTGCCCCTCGAAGTCGTCCAACATGTCGGCCGTCTGCGAGCCGAGCGTGCCGTCCATGAAGATTTTCAGCCCGCCCACGCGCAGACGGTGGTCGCCGTCCCACGAGCGCATGCCGCGCTGGATCATCTGGTCGAGTTGGTGCTTGTGGATGTAGTGGGTGATGCGCCAGGGCAGCTCCCCCTCGCCCTTAAGCCCGCTGAAGTCGTCCCACAGGGCCAGCGGGTCCGCGAAGCCCATCTCGTGGCCGCCCACCAGCCCCATCTGGTGGAACAGGGGCCAGGCTTGGGCCAGCGCGGCGCGGCGCTGCTCGGCGGTCGGCTCCGGGATGACGGCGCGCACCAGGCCGTTGGCGTTCTCGGCAAACAGGCCGTTCGGCTCGCCCGCCTCGTCGTGGCGTATCTCGCCGCCGGGCGGGTTGGGCGTGTCGCGGGTGATGCCAGCCAGTTCCAGCGCGCGGGAGTTGGCCCAGGTCATGTGCCCGTCTTTGCGGGTGAGCAAAACGGGATGGTCGGGCGCGACGCGGTCCAGGTCGTGGCGAGTGGGGAAGCCTTCGGGCCAGTCGTTGTGGTTCCAGCCCCAGCCGGTCAGCCACTGGCCGAGTGGCGTCTGCGCGACACGGGCGGCGATGCGCTCCAGCGCCTCGTCCAGGCTGCGCGCGCCGTCCAGGGCGACCGCCTGCTGGTTGAGCGCCCAGCTCATGATGTGCAGGTGGGAGTCGGTGAAGCCGGGCAGCACCAGCCGCCCGCCGAGGTCCATCTTCCGGCCCTGCGGCATCTCGCTCGCCTTGCCCACCGCCACAATCCGCTCGCCCTGGATGGCAATCGCTTCGGCTAAAGGCTTGCCGGGGTCCATGGTGCGGATAAGGGCATTGGTCAGGATTAAGGTGTCGGTCATAGTATACCTCAACGACTTTACCACCTGCGTGTGTGGACCACATCCTCAGAGGGGGCGCTGGCCCACGATCCCCTTAACGGAGCTACCAGGCGCCCCGCCAATCTGCACAGCCGTGAATCCAGCCTCGCGTGCCATCTCCGCGACCTCCTCGGGGGACAGCACCTCCCCACCCCAGAGCACGTTGCGCAGGCGCGACAAGGCAGCCTCGATCCCCGGACCCAGCGCACTGATTGCCACTAACGATACCCAGCCACCAGGACGGAGCGCCCGAAACACTGTGCGCAAGCCGTGCTGGAACACCGCGCGTGGCATGAAAACGTTCGCCAGGTAGGCCAGGTCGAAGGCCTCGTGGTCCATCAAATCTTCGACGCGCTGCGCGCGCAGTTCGATCCGCTCGTTGAGCTTGGCGGCCACAACGTTGCGGCGCGCTTCAGCCAGCGGCGCCTCTTGTGGTTCGAGCCCTACCGCGCGCAAGTTCGGATACAGCCGGCAGAGCTCGATGGCGATGATTCCGACGCCCGTGCCGACGTCGAGGAAGGCAGCCGTCGGCGCTTGCAGTCGCTCTTCCAACCCCGTCAGCCTGGGGAACACCTGCCGCGCCAGCATCTCAGTAAGTGCCCGACCACTGCGACCCTGCGCCTGCAGGATCTCAGGATCGGTATGCTGCCAGCCCGGCACCAGGCGCCCCTGCTTCGCGCTCTGGATCGCCTGCCAACTTTGCAGGTAGGTTGAGCGCAGCTCCGCCAGGAAATCGTCCTTCGCGGGTGCGTGCAGCAACGGCAGCACGGCCGGTACGCCAGCAAAGACGTCTCCGTCGCGGCGTACCAAGCCCAGGGCCACGAGGACGTCCAGCACGCGCTCCACCAGCGCCACCTCGACCCCGGTGCGTTTGCTGAGGTCTGCCAGACTGCGCGGCTCGGTGAGGAGGTCCAGCAGCCCGGCCTCAGCAGCGCAGGCCAGAGTGGCGAAGGCCCAGACCGATGTACTGAGGTCGGCGAACAGTTGGCGAGGTTCCTTGATTGGAGTCATCAGCATAGCTCCTATACAAATGAGTTACTCTCTACGCCTTCCCCCCACTTGCCACCGTCTTCTCCATCTCCATCCCGTCCCGGTGCGCGCCGTAGTAGCCCCGCCGCAGGCCGATGTCCTGGTAGCCCAGGCTGCGGTAGAGGTGGCGGGCCGGGTCGTTGTCCACGCGCACCGTCAGGCGGAAGCGCGGCGTGCCCGCCATGCTTTCGACAGCTTCCATCAGCCGCCGGCCGATGCCCTGGTTCCTCGCCGCCGGGTCCACCGCCACGTTGGCGACCCAGGTGACGCCCTGGCGGCGGTTGGGCTGCGCCAGGACAAAGCCCAGCAGCTTCCCCCCGCTCTGGGCTTTCAGAAAAAGATGGCCTGGGGTCAGGCTCATCAAAAAGTCGGGCCAGCCCCAGGCTTCCACCCCAAAGCAGCGCCGTTCCAGGTGGACCACGGCGTTGAGATCGTTCAGGTGGACGCGAGTAATGTCAATCGGTGTCGGTGTCCCAGTCGCCATCGTGGGCGTCGTCGTCTTCGAAGTCATCTTCGGCGTCCCAACTGTCCAGATGGACACGAATCTCGTCGCACGCCTGGAGCACCATGTCAGCCCGCCACTCCTGGCCGGCCTTGTCGCGCCAGCCCGGCTGGGCCGGGTTGCGCTCGACAAAGTCGCGGGTGCGGGCCTCGAAGCGGTCCAGGGCGTCGCGCACATCGGTTTCCTGGAGCAGCCGCTCGATGAGCCGTTGCTTGGTGCTCCAGCGTTGGGCCAGGGTCGCGGTCAGGCTGGTCGGGCCGGTCTGCATCCCCGTCGGAGTCTTGAGACCGCTCAGCGCCAGCGGTTTCACAGTCTTGAGCAATTCGGTCAGTGCGTCTCGATCTGACATAGGGTTCACTAGGCCGGTCATCAGGCGTGGGCCGTGCCGTTGATGGCCGGCTGCATGGGCTTGTCGGCGGGGTCGGCGGGCGGGTCGGCGGGCTGCGCCAGGAGCTTGTTCAGGAAGGCGCCCGTGCGCTCCTTGTGGCCCGCGTCGCCCATCACCGCCGGCAACTGCTTGAGCAGGGTGCGGATAGGCGTCTGGGTGACATGGCTCAGGCGAGCCAGCAAGTCCTCGAAGGCGCGCCCGACGGCCGGGTTGGGGTGGTTGTGCAGCTGGAAGGCCAGTTGCGACGGCGAGGCGTTGGGCTGCGCCTGGAAGGTCGGCTCGAAGCGGCGGGCGGCGATGGCAAAGTAGTACGACAGCATGGGCCGCATCAGCCCGCGCACCCGTTCCTGAACGGTGTCGTCGGAGTAGGCCAGGTAGAAGAAACTCAGGTAATACGGAATCGAGCGCTCGTACTCGCGTTCCACAAAGCGGTGGCCCGCCTGGACCGAGCAGTAGCCCGCCAGGTACCACTTGAGGTCCTCCAGCGTCGCCCCGGTCTCGCCCATCTCCAGCGCCATTTGCTGCGTCTTGGTCGCCAGCAGGTACTTGCTCGCGCTGGCCGCGAAGTCGCGGGCACGCAGGCGGGTGCCCTCGTCGAACTGACGCCGCGCTTCGAGCGAGGTGATGACGGCCTCCGGCGGCGGCTCGACGCCCTCCAGGTCGGGCAAGACAGGCGTCAGGGCCGGGTGGAGCGCCAGGGGGCTGCTCGACGTGGGCGGGGGCGCGCTATACGCCCCGTTGCGCTGCTCGATGACGCCGGTGGACAGCAGGTCGCTCAGCAGGGCTTCGATGTAGTCGGCGTGGTCGGGCGCGCCGAACAGGGCCGACGACAGTTCCAGCACGTCCACCTGGAGGCTGCCCTCGACAATCTTCCGCACATACGCGCCCTCAGCGCCCCGGACGAAGACATCCAGCCCCACATTGTGGTGCAGTTCGGCGGCGGCGGCAAGCGATGGCGGGTGATCGAACTCCAGGCAGCCGCTGCGATAGGCCAGGCGCAGCACGTCGCGCACCTGGGTCTGGGGCCGCAGGATGTTCTCGCCATCGTAGCGCTCGCGCAGGATGGTGGCGGCCTGGTCCAGGCTCAGCGCCTGGATGGCGGTGCGGAACAGGTCGAACAGGTCGCTCAGGATGGCCCGCCGCGTGCTGACCTCGACCAGCGGCAGCCCGACGCGGCGCAGGTAGCGCTTGTAGGTCTCGGCCAGCGGCCGCACGTCGCCCTGCGTCACCGCCTGGGCCATCTCGCGCGAGTCCAGCGGCCCGACATACGTCTGCCCGTCGCGCATTTCGAGCCGCACGATGTCGGTGCTGTCTTCGAGGAACGCCTTGAACTGGTCGTAGCCGTAGTACGTCTCGTTGAAGGCCGGGTCGAAGGCGACCATGCGCTGCTTGAGCTTGCCGGCGAAGACGGGCAGCTCGTCCTGCTGCTCGAACGAGCGCAGCGAGCGCAAGAGCAGGGCGTGGGCCTCGCTGACATCGAACTCCTGCGCCAGGTCGAGCGTGCCCACCAGCGCCTCATAGAACACGAACTCGTCCATGCTCTTGATGAGGATTTCGCTGGTCGAACGCCGCAGCCCGATGCCCAGCGTGTACTTGCCGTACTCGCGCAGCTTGCTGATCAGCGAGGAGTAGTCCGAGTCGCCAGAGACGATGACGTAGGTCTGGATGTTGGGGTGGGTGAAGAGCGTCTCGATGGCCTCGATGCACAGGCGGATGTCGGCGCCGTTCTTGTGCGCCATGCCGTAGCTGTACAACTGGACCAGGTTCACCGCGTTTTCGAGCAACTCGCTCCGATGGCGGCTGTAGCGCCGCCAGTCGCCGTAGGCGCGTTTGATGGTCACGCGGCCACGGGACTTGAGAAAGTCAAACAAGCGGGTCAGTTCGAGATCGCGGTGTTCGTCTTCGGCGGCGGCGGCAATGTTCTCAAAATCCACAAAAACGGCGATATTGTTTTGCGACTCCATAACGGTCCTTTAGGGGGCAGTCATTCGAGGGGCAAAAAAGGCGCCCATTTGAATTAACTCAATCTTACTCCCAATAGCCCAGCCTGACAAATCACCCGGCAGGCGCCGTGCCCCCCAGTCCATTTCCCCACCTCGCCCATTTGTGCTAAAATTGGGAGTGAGGTAAGTGAGGAGGCGGTATGGCGATTGTGGTCCTGGCCGAGGATGTGGCCGCGAAGATCGCGGCGGGCGAGGTCATCGAGCGGCCCGTCTCGGTGGTCAAGGAACTGGTCGAGAACGCGCTGGACGCCGAGGCGACGGATATTCGCGTCGAGATCCGCGAGGGCGGCCAGCGGCTGATTCGCGTGGCCGACAACGGGATTGGCATCCCCGCCGCGGACGCCGAGACGGCGTTCCAGCGCCACGCCACGAGCAAGGTGCGCGAGGCCGAGGACCTGTTCCACATCCGCACGCTTGGCTTTCGGGGCGAGGCCCTGCCGAGCATCGCCGCCGTCAGCCGCGTCACGCTGGTCACGCGTACGCGGGACGAGGCGGTAGGCACGCGGCTGCGGCTCGAAGGCGGCCGCCTGGTCGAGCGGGCCAGCGTCGGCGCTCCGGCCGGCACCGTCCTGACCGTCGAGAACCTGTTCTTCAACACGCCCGCCCGCCTCAAGTTCCTCAAGTCGGCCACCGCCGAGGCAGGCCAGATTCACACCCTGCTCCAGCACCTCGCCCTGGCCTACCCCGATGTTCGGCTGTCCCTGGTCAGCGACGGGCGGACCGTTTTCCAGCACACGGGCGGCGACCTGCGCGACAGCCTGACCACCATCTACGGGGTCGAGGTTGGGCGGCAGATGATTGCGGTCGAGGGCGAAGCGGGCGGCGAGGACGACCTGGAGGTCCTCGAACTGACGCCGACGCCGCGCGTCAGCGTCCAGGGCTACGTCAGCCCCCCCGCCGTCAGCCGCGCCAACCGCGCCCACATGACCTTCATCGTCAACGGCCGCTGGGTCCAGGACCGCTCGCTCCAGGTCGCGGTGACCGAAGCCTACCACACGCTGCTCATGGTGGGCCGCTTCCCCATTAGCGCCCTGCATATCAGCCTGGCGCCCGAAGAGGTGGATGTCAACGTCCACCCCGCCAAGTCCGAGATTCGTTTCCGCGATGGGCGCGCCGTGTTCAGCCTGGTCCAGCACGCCGTCCGCGCCGCGCTCCTCAGCCAGGCGCCTGTGCCCCAGTTCGGCGGCAGCCCGGCCTGGGACGACACGGCGGCGGACGGCGGACAGTGGGGCCTGTCCCAGACGTCCGCGACGGCCTCCCCAGACTGGACCCTGGACGCCCCGGAGGGTGAGGCCGTCGGGTGGACAGGACAGCTGGCGTTCGACACCCCGGCGGGTTCGTCGGCCGCTCCGGCGACAAGCGGCCAGGCGGTCGAACCGCCGCTGCCTCTGACCGCGGTGGGCGGGGGCAAGCTGCCCATGCTGCGCGTCCTGGGCCAGGTCGGCCAGGCGTACATCATCGCCGAAGGGCCAGACGGCCTGTACCTGATTGACCAGCACGCCGCCCACGAGCGCGTCCTCTACGAGGAGTTCCTCCAGGCCCACGCCCGCCGCGAGGTGGCGCGCCAGGCCCTGCTCTCCCCCCTCCCGCTCGACCTGACGCCGGGCGAAGCCGCGCTACTGGGGGAGCAGACCGGCCGGCTGGACGGCCTCGGCTTCAGCCTCGAACCGTTCGGCCCGCAGACGGTCCTGGTGCGGGCTGTGCCGACCATCCTCCGCCAGGCCGACCCACGCCAGGCGATCCGCGACATTCTGGCCCAGGTGGGCGAGGGGCGGCGCAATCCGGTAGAGGCCGACATTGAAGCCGCGCTGCTGCGGGCCGTGTGCAAGACGGCGGCGGTCAAGGCCGGGCAAACCCTGTCCCTTGCCGAGATGCAGGCCCTCATCCGTCAACTCGAAGCCTCGACCTCGCCGCGCACCTGCCCCCACGGCCGCCCGACCATGATCCACCTCAGCCCGGCGTTCCTGGCCCGTGAGTTTGGCCGCCTGGGCTAGCGGACCGGTGTCGGCGTCGGCTTGATGTAGGTACGCATCAACTGCGGGAGGTACTGGCGCGTCGTGATGCGGTAGCCCTGCACAATCGTGCCGTAGCCGCCCACCGACCAGTACATCCCATCCGGCGCGCGGGTCAGCGCCACCAGGGGCTGATCGCTCACGCGGGGTAACAGCCGCCACTGGCCGTTGCTGTACTCCAACTGGACGCCGTTCTGCCCGGTCGCCCAGGCCAGCGTGGGCGTCTCGGCGTAGACGTCATACAGCGTCTCGTCCGTGGGGCTGGTCACCTCGCGCCAGGCCCCCTCACTCAATTGCAGAATCGTCCCGCGCTCGCCGACGGCCCAGCCCGTATTCCCGACCAGGCTCACGGCGCGCAGGATTTGACCGCCGCCACTGGCCGCCACCGACCACTCCCCGTTGCTGAGGCGGAGGATCGAGCGCCGCCCCGCCGCCTCATCGCCGCCCACCGCCCACCCATCCGTCCCTGTCACGGCGACGTCAAACAGCGTCGTGTTGAGCACCAATGTCGTGGTGACCCAGTTGCTGCCTTCCAGGCGAAGAATCGCGCCGCCCGTGCCCACGGCCCAGCCATGCTGAGCGTCGGTCAGGGCGACACCATACAGATTGGCGCTGGTGGGACTGGGCGCCTGGACCCACTCGCCCCGCACGAGGCGGAGAATCGTCCCGACACCCCCGACCGTCCAGCCCGTGTCGTCCGCCAGCGCCATGTCGTTGAGGCCGCGCCGCGTGGGGCTGGTCACTGCCGCCCACGCATTCCCGGCGTAGCGCAGCAGGGTTCCATTGGTGCCGGCGGCCCAGCCCCCCTGGCTGTTAAACCGCACAGTATTGAGGGAATTGCTCGTTTGCAGGCCGACGGCGGACCACTGGCCGCCCTGGAGACGGAGCAAGGCGCCGCTATTGCCTACCGCCCAGCCACTCCCGCCGGGCAGCACGTCCACATCCACCGGCGCGAACGACTCCGGCCCCGCCACCTGCTCCCAGCGGCCGAATTGGCGCTGGTAGTACGCCGCCATCGGGCCGGAGATGCCATAGCGCCAGCCCACCGCCCAGGCCTGACTGTCGCTGAGCGCCGATATACTATACAAGGGCGTGTTCGTCGTCGTCTCCGTCTGCCACTCGCCTGGCTGCGTGTAGCGCATGACCACGCCGCGATAGTCGCGCACGGGCGGGGTCGGGTCCAGGTACTCACCGACGGCCCAGCCGAGCGAGGGGCTGATGAAGTCAAGGGCGTTGTAGTTCACCGGCTGGTCGTTCACACCAGGCATGGTGTAGGACTGCCACACACCGTTGACGAGACGCGCGCCAGTTGAGGCCACCGAGGTGCCGTCCCGCTTGCCACCCACCGCCCACCCGGCGTCGGGGGCCACGAGGGCCAGCGCGTTTAACTCCAGGTCATGCCCCGCCACCCGCCCCAGCAGTTCCCAGCGCCCGTTTCTGAACTCCCAGGCCGTCCCGCGCTCCCCCACCATCCACTCCCGCCCGCCAAACTCGGCCACCGAGCGCGGCGCGTTCTGGTGCGCCAGTTCGTTGGGATCAATGAAGGAGAAGGGCGAGGGGAGCCACTCGCGGCCATTCCACTCAAAGGCGACGCGAATCTGGTTCGTCCCGCCCACTGCCCAGCCGTGGTCCGGACTGATCATTTTGACGTCGTACAGGTCTTGATTGGTTAGCGCGGGCCAGGGGGTCCAGACCCCATTCTGGAGCCGCAGCATGGTCCCCTTGACGCCGACCGCCCAGCCGTCGGTGGGAGAGGTTAGCGCCACGGCCCGTAGGTCGCGGCACGTCGGGTAGAAGCACTGCCATAACACGGACGCCGCCTCGGTCTGCGCGTCGCCCGCGCCGGGTAGAGCAAACAGCGCCAGGGCGACACAGCAGACCAGAGCCAGCGTAACGAAAAAGCGAGGCATATCCGAATCCTCCATGCGGAGCGTAAAAGACTCTCAGAAGTATAAACGGATTCAAAATCGGAATGTAACGCGAGACCGAAGTTCTTTCAAAGTCAGGGACAGGCTTTGACAC
>CAZFUK010000113.1:0-11813 GCA_964522005.1 uncultured Anaerolineales bacterium
AACAGGGCGAGGCGAGCGGCCCAACCCTCTGCTGTGTCTACGGCCGCCTCTTTAACTACCCCGCCGCGCCGACCAACGCCGTGGTCACCTTGACGCTGAATGGCAAAACGGTCACCGTCACCCCGACCCGGCCTGAAGAGGATGCGGCCCCCATCTTCACCGCCCGCCTCGACCAGCCGCCGCTGACGGCGCGCCTCCACGACGTGATCACCGTCCGCGTGGTCCAGCAGGGGCGCGTAATCGGCCAGACCTCCTTCAGCGTTCGCCCTGGCTCACAACAGGTGGACGTGGTCCTGGTCCCCTAAGCCTTCCATCCCGCCCCCCACGAGCCACCCTCGCCCCAGGGTGGCTCGTCTGGCGTGCGGCCCTCGACCGGGGTGACGCTTCGCCAGGCTGGCCGGGGCGTAGTCCGTACTGGCCCCATCCTATACAATAAGACACCCACGTGGTATAATTGTCCTAGCCACCCATCATTGCCGCTCGCGGACCGGCCCCCGGTCCGACGCTCACGCCACGCAGGAGTCTCTCGATGGCCGCCCTCTTCACCCACGGTTACGCCGTCGTCGTCGGCGTCGGCGCCGACCTGCCCAACACCATCACCGACGCCGACGCCGTCGCCGCGCTGTTGAAGGACCCCGAACGCTGCGCCTACCCGCCGGACCAGGTGCGCCTGTTGACCGGCCCGCAAGCCCAGCGCGACGATGTGCTGGCCGCGCTCGGTTGGTTGGCCGACGCGACGCGCCAGGACCCCGACGCGACCGCCATCGTCTACTTCTCCGGCCACGGCATGCAGAGCCCCGACTTTCGCCTCATCCTCTACGCCTACCGTCGGGACGACCTGCCCGGCACCACCATCTCCGGTGTCGAGTTCACCGACAAACTACGGGCGGTCCAGGCGGCCCGGCTCGTCGTCCTGCTCGACTGCTGTTACGCCGCCGCCCAGGCCATTCCCAAAGCGCCCCTCTCTAGCGACATACTGGCGGAGCTAGGCCGAGGTAACGGTCGCGTCGTCCTTGCCTCCTCGCGCAAGTATGAGGAGTCCCTGAGCGGCTCGCCATATAGCGTCTTCACGGCGTCCCTGCTCCAGGCGCTTGCGGGGGCGGGCGCGGCCGAGCACGATGGCTATGCTCGGGTACTGGACATCGCGCTCTATGTGGGCCGCATGGTCCCCAACCGTACCGCAGACCGTCAACACCCCACCCTCAGTGTCGCCAACCTGGAGAACAACTTCGTCCTGGCCTACTACGCCGGCGGCGCGCCTCAACCCAAGGCCCTCGACTGGTCGCCGGCGCCCCTGTTCCCCCAGACTGAACTCTTCTCCCAGTTCGGGCCATCGCTTGACCAGGCGACGCTGCGAGAGATGCTACGGCAAATGAGCGAGTTACTCTCCCAGGGCACCCTATCGGACGCAGGTCCCAGGCCCGAACTGACGCCCCCACCACCACGCCGGGAACGCGTCGTCATCCGTGATCTCAACGACCTGTACCGATTTCTCGTCAACTACACCACGTGCGAACATCTGATCTCCCTCTGCCATCACTGGGGCATTGACACGTCTCGCTTTGACACAGCCTCCCAGCCCACCTTCGCGCGCCAGTTGATTCTCCACCTCCAGCGCGCCGGCCGGCTTGACGGCTTCGCCCGGCAACTGACGCGGCGCCCGGAGACCTAAGACCCTATTTCAGTGGGCAGCGCCCCCCGGCCAAGGGCCTGGAAGCCGGCCCAGAAGTAGGGGTGGCGCTGCTCGCTCTGGAGGAGCGTCTGCTGGGCGTGGCGCACGGCCAGGGGCAGCGCCACGCCCTGGGCGAGGGCGGCGTAGAAGGCGGCCATCCAGGCCGTAGTGGCCTCACCATCCACCAGCCACAGGCTCGCCAGGACACAGTGGGCCCCGGCGGTGAGAAACGCGCCGCTGAGCGCCAGGGCGACCCCGCCGCGATCCGGCGCGACGCCGGTCTCACACGCCGAGAGCGTGACCAGGCGGGTCCCCTGGATCGGGAGGCGCAGGGCCTCGGCCAGCAGCAACGGCTCGTCCGTTAGCTCCAGCCGCGACAGCAGCGGCGACTGACGGTGCGCTCGACCATGGGCGGCCAGGTGGAGACAGCGCGGCGGCGTGTCCAGCCGCAAGTCGCCCAGGCGACCGGGTGAACACAGCCGCGCCTCGGGGAAGGCGGCTTGCACCGCCGCCAGTTCGTCATCCAGCCGAGGCCGGGCGGCTGGGTCGGGGCAGCCCAGGGCCAGGGCGGGGCCGGTCGCGGGGGTCGGCGCGGGGAGCGCGAGGACGGCGAGACACGGCGCCAGCGACAGGGTGTAACGCTGGCTGAGATAGCTCGGTGCGCCGTCCCCTTGAACGCGCAGCCCGGCCCACGGCACGCCGTGCAGGAAGCCATCGGGCGCGATGACCAGGGCGCGGGGGCGCCTGCCCTGCTTGTCCAGCCGCGCCTCGACGGGCTGGACGAGCCGCTGGCCCAGGTCCGCCAACAGTGCGTCGGCCTGGGGGCGCTGGGCCTCAGCCACGGCGAGCCGCCGCGCCCTGGGCGTATGCTGCAACTCGGCGTGGAGCAGGTCCAGCCGGTGCAGGGCCTCACCGGTCGCGTCGAGCCGCCCCAGGTCAACCCACTCCGGCCGTCCCTCGGCCGTCACTAGGCAGGCCCACACCCGCTCCAGACCAACCAGGTACTCTACCCCGACGGCGTCGTCTGGCAGATGGGCCTGAATCGCGGCCAGGGTGGGCAGGGGCACGGCCTCCTGAGCGCGCGCGGACTGGCGGGCCAGGGCGGCCAACTCCGCTTCGGCTTGCTGGATGGCCCGCCCCAGTTCATCGAAGCGTGCCCCACTCGCCCCAACCTGCTCCTCACGCAGCGCGGTTAGCCGCGCCTTGTCCTCACGCCATGCGGCATCTGAAGCCGGGTCCACCCCGAGGTTCGCCCCGCCGAGGCCCGTCCACCCGCCCAGGTCCGCCCACAACCCGCCCTTCGCTTCCAGCGTCGCCTGCCAGGCCGCCGTGGGCTGCTTGAGCTTCAGGTGCAGCTCCACCAGCCGGGCATAGAGCGGGGCATGCCCGGTTAACAGGCTCGCCTTTAGCTCCTCCACGGGCATCGCCTGCCGCGTCTGGCGGGCAAGCCGCGCCGCCTCGCCCAGGCTCCCGACCGCCTCCTTGGGCCGCTGGACCGAGGCCAGCCCCTCCCAGGCCGCCTGCTCGATGCCCGTCAGCCCGTAGCGCTGGGCTGTGGCGACGATGCCCCGCCAGCGTTCGCCCGCGTCGGGCCGACGGAGCCGTTGGGCCAGCGCGGCGGCCACCAGACCGGCTTGCAGACGCTCGCCCGCGACATCCAATTCCGCGAGCGTTGTCACCGCCGTATCCGCCTGCGCCAGAGCGGCCGCCAGGTCAGATGGTGAATCGTGGAGACGGGGGTGGACCAGATACGCCTGGAGGAGCGCGTGCAGGACGGGGGATAGCTCGGGCAGGGCCAGGCCGCCCGCCAGGGCGAGGTCGCGCCGCGCCTCCGACGGTTGCCCCAACTCGAAGGACAGGCGCGCCGCCGCGAGGCGGTCCTGCAGGCTGTCCGCGCCTAGCCCCGCCTCGGCAAAGGTCGCGGCGGCCCGGCGCGCCGACGCCCGCGCCTCGTAGGGCAGCTTCAGCCGGGCAAAGAGACCGGCTTCCAGGCGGGCGACGGTGCCCAGGTCAAGCCAGACCTGGGCCTGGGTGAAGTCGGCGCGGCTCCGCTCCAGCCAGCGTAACGCCTCCAACAACTCCCCGTGGTCGGTTTTCAGCTTCGCCAGGTTCACCTCGGCGCGGCCCGCCATCTCGAGCGCGCCGCACTGCCTGGCCGTGGTCACCGCCTGGTGGAGGGCGGCCTCTGCCGCGTCGAACTCGCCCAGCCAGAGGCAGGCATGCGCCTCGTTGATGAGCGCGCTGACTGCGCTCACCGGTCGGCTCAGCCGTTGCGCCTCAGCCAGGGCACGGCGCGCGCTTGCCCGCATGGCGTGGTAGCGGCCTCGCCGCCCCTGGAGGTCAGAGAGGGTGACATAGCCCTCGGCCAGGTAGGGATAATCGGGCCGCGCCGCCAGGACGGAGAGCGCCTCCTCCAACATGGCTTCCGCGTCGCCCAGCCGCCCGAGTTGGCCTAGCACGCCGGCGTAGCCCAGCGCGAGCCGCGCCGCCTCGTCACGCCGCCCGGCCCCCTTAAAAAAGGGCTGGGCTGCCTCGAAGTGTCGGGCAGCCTCACGTGGGTCGCGGCCAATCAGCGCCAGCCCCGCGCCCCAGTGGGCGCAGGCCTCGTGTTCGGGTTCACCGCTTCGCCTCGCCACTTCCCAGCCCGTCTCGACCAGGCGCGCCAGCGCCGCCAGATCATTGCCGTCGCGCGCCTCGATGATCCCCACCCGCAGGCGGTACAGGACCTCGCGTTGGGCGGCCGGGTCGTCGGGCAGGTCCAGCGGCGGCGGCTCACTCATAGCCTACCGTAATATCCTGGACGACGACGACGGCCTGGGGCAGGTAGACGCGCAGGCGGTAGCGGCCGGCCGCCAGGCGCAGAAAGGTGAAGAAGCCAGCCGGGTCGGTCACGCGCAGCCGCGACGAGCCGGGTGGCTGGTCCAGCCTGACCCGCGCGGCCACGGCCGGCTGCCCGGCCTGGGTCACCCGCCCCTCCAACCGCCACTGTTCATCGGGCAGGGGCGCCACACGAAACGTCACCTGGGCCGCCAACTCGGCCACCCCATATGCCTGCTCGCGGCTAACGGGCGCCAGGGGCATCGCCTCTTCCGAGGCCAGCACCCCGCTCAGGCCGAGGCGGGCGGCGACCAGGTAAGGGAGACGCAAGCGCGGTGACCGCTGCTCCGCCGTGGCGTCCTGGAGGGCCGTATATTCAGCCCGGCCGGCCGGACTGCGGCGGACATAGGCCATCACCCGCAGTTTCCGGGCATGGCTGGCCTGCCCGGCCACCACGTCCACCACGTCGGCCGGGCTGGGACGTCGCAGCGGGGCAAACGCCTGCCCCAGGAAAGCGTGCGCCTCGCGCAGGTCCTCCAGACGGCGTTGGAGGTCGGCTGAGGAGGCGAGCGCTTCCTCGACCTGGGGCATCGCCTCCCCCTCCAGGTAGGCCAATAACTGGCCGTCGGTAATCGTTGAGCTATCCATCGAAGTCTCCTGGCACCGCGTCGCCTATCCTTCCAAACCCCGGCCCACCCTGAATTGCCACCCCTCTCGGTCCTACTTGGCATTTTCGCGCGCATTCTTCGCCATGCAGCGTCGCAGCTTCAACATGGCGCGGGCCGCGATGTCAAACAGACGCTTCCTGGGCAGGCCCGTCTCGGCCTCGATCTCAGCATACGACTGTTCATACATATAGCGCGCCTCGACAATCTGCCGCTCCTCGGCGCTGAGCCGGCCGAGACACTCGTAGAGAGGCTCCAGGTCGACGGACCCCCTGGGATCGTTGGGCGGCGGCTCCACCCCGTCCCGCTCGCCGGGTCGCTCGCGAATGGTCTCCTCGCGCTGCTGGGCGTGGCGCATGTGGTAGGCGACGCTGCGGCAATTCAGCCGCACGTGCTTGAGGAAGCCGCCGAAGTGCTGCGCCACAAACGGCTTGTTCTTGCTCCGCAGCCGCCCCCGCACGCGCTGGTCCGCTTTCTCCATGTACTCCGCCGCGCGACCATCCAGGTCCGGCGGCAGGTGATGCGCCAGGTAGTCATTGAGCAGAAACATGAGGGCATCGAGCGCGGCATCGTCGTCGTGGATGGCCCGACGCAGCAGCGCCAAGCCGTGCTCGCTCGCGTGGTCCTCGCCCCCGGACCGGCGAAACGCTTCGATCTCCTGCGCCGCGCGGGCGGCGAGAACGTCGGCGGGTAGAGAAGCCAGATCGTCGCTCACAGTCGCTCCATTCACCCCAGGCTGGACTCGGTCACCATCCACCGCCCAGTATAGCACAGGCGAGTCAGGGGGGCAAAGGCTAAAATCGCGCGCCTGGGTATGGCAAACCCGCGCCGTCGCCGGTTGTCTTGTATGACAGCGCGACGCCAGGGTGAGGGCGCTCGCCGCCAGGGCGAAAGGAGGTGAGCCGGCGCAAGAGTGAACCCCGTTCCAAGCATCCACGTGGCCGCGTATAACCCTTCCTTCCTTGCTTACTTGAGCCTTCCTTCAGATTGACCTTCAGATTGAGAGGTGGAGAACAGGAGGTTCTCGCATGCTTCGCTTACGCTCCCTCGTCCTTGGCTTAGGGTGCCTCGCCCTGGTCCTGCTGACGGCCGGCCGCGCCCTCCAATCCGTCTACGCCCAGCCGGGCGACGCCCGCGCCGGGCGCGCCTTCGAGTCGGCCCCGGCCCGTGTCAACCCGGCCGGCGCCGAGCCTGACATCGTCACGGCCACCGCCACACCCGAACCCGGCACGGCCGCCTTCACCCTCTACGCCCCCCTGGCGATCCACGGCCCTGTCCTGCCGAACAGCCCCACGCTGTTCTCGATCAATCGCCTAAGCCCGACGACCTATCAACTCGTGTGGACCTCCGTCAACGCGCTGCCCATCTATGTCGTCAGCGAGGCGACGGAACCGACCTTTAGCGAGCCTGTCCGCTTCCAGGTGCGCGGCTCGTCGAGCACGACGGTCGAGAAGACGGGCTATGGGCGATGGTACTACCGGGTCCAGGCGTGCAGCGGTTTCAATTGCAGCCTGCCCAGTAACAGCCAGCTGCTGGAGCTACTGCCGCCGACGCCCACCCCGCCGCCGACCCCAACGCCCCGGCCGACGGTTCAGTCGCAATTCTTCGCTGTGGCCGACGCGGTGATCGCCAGCGTCGCGCCCAACACCAATGTGGGTGACACCGTTGATATGGCTATCGGCTACGAAGAGTGCGACTTTACCAGCAAGCTGCGCAGCCTGGTGCGCTTCGACGTGTCGTCCGTCCCGCGCGACCGGCGCATCACCAGCGCGCGGGTCTACCTCTACCTGGAAGGCTCGTGCGCCGTCCCCGGCCTCTCGTTCCCGGTGGATGTGTACCCGGTCAGCGGCGCGTGGGCCGAGATGGGCGTGACCTGGGGCAACCAGCCCGGCATCGGCGGGCTGGTCACCAGCAAGACGATTGGCGGAACGGCGTGGGGCTACCACGACTTCGACGTGACCGGCCTGGTTCGCGACTGGGTGAGCGGCGCCCGCCCCAACGAGGGTCTTGAGCTGCGCTCCTACGAATACTCCGGCTACAACACCGCCAGCCTGTACTTCTACACTCGCGAGTACGACGCCGGGTATCGACCCTACCTGCTGATCAGCTACGAGGGGGAGGCGGAGCAGTTTATTGCCCCCGTCGGCCCGCCCCCGCCGGCCGGCATCACGAAGGGGCCGTCCAGCCGCGACATCCTGCGCTCCCTGGCCGACCCCGCGCCGGAATGCGGCAAAGTGATCGAGGACGTCAGCGCGGACCAGCCGGGGCCGACGCGCTAGTCTAAGCAGGCCGTGGATAGCGATTAAGGGTTTAGCGTCAAGCGGCGCCACACTAAGCCAACTGAACCGGCGGGGATGGGCGTGTCCCATCCCCGCCGCTATGTCGTGACTCGGCCAGGGTATCTTTTGCCCCTGCTCAACGTTGATTCAGGTGCCGCGTCAGCATCGCACTGTGATTGGAACCCTGATTGAGGGGATTGAGTATGACCTTGCCGACCGTCAGCCTGCCTTCAGCCGAGACCGAGGGCTTGCCCCCCTCGATCCCGGCCTGCTTCGAGCAGGTCGTCCAGGCCTATCCGGACCGCCTTGCCCTCGTCACCGACGCGACGGCCTGGACCTACGCCGAGTTCAACCGCCAGGCCAACCGCGTCGCCCACGGCCTGCTGGCCCTGGCATCCGCCCAGGGCGAGCCGGTCGCCCTCCTCATGGACACCGAGGCCCCGCTGATGGCCGCCCTCATGGGCGTGCTCAAGGCGGGCAAGTTCTTCGCCGTCCTCGACCCGGCCGCGCCCGACGCGCGGCTGGCCGCCCTGCTGGACGACCTCCAGGCGCGCTGGCTGCTGGTGGACGAGGCTCACGCGGCGCAGGCACGGCGGCTGCGCGCGGCGGGCGTCCAGGTCGTGACCGTGGAGAGCCTGCTGGCGACCTCGCGCGATGACGACCCTGGAGTGGCGATTGACCCGGACGCCTACCTGAGCATCATCTACACCTCCGGTTCCACCGGGGAGCCAAAGGGCGTGGTGCGCACGCAGCGCACCATGCTGCTGCGGCTGCTGCCGACGCCGGACAACCCGGACCAGGGCGAAGGCCCGCGCGTCAGCCTGTTCACCTCCCTCACCTTTGGCATGGGCCTCAACAGCTACCTGCGCGCCCTGCTGGTTGGCCGAACGCTGTACTACTTTGACCTCAAGCAGCACGGACTGGCTGCCCTGCCCGCCTGGCTGGCCCGCCACCGCATCACCTACGTGCGCATGAATGTGTCGCTGCTGCGGCAGTTCGTCGGTCTGCTCGAAGCAGGCCAGGTCCTCCCCGACCTGGAACTGGTCCAGATCGCGGGCGAGCCGCTCTACCGCGTGGACCTCGACCGCCTCCGCCCCCACCTCGCGCCGACGTGCCTGATTCGCAACGGCTACGGCGCCAGCGAGATACCGTCCATCACCAGCTATATCTTTCCAATCTCGACCCCTATGACAGGCGACCTGGTACCCGTCGGCTATCCCACTCCCGGCGTGACGGTGCAGGTCGTGGACGAGCAGGGGGAGCCGGTCGCGGCGGGCCAGGTGGGCGAAATCGTCGCCATCGCCCGCATCGTGTCGCCGGGCTACTGGCGCCGGCCGGGTCTGACCGACACCCACTTCGCCCCCGTGCCCGGCGCGCCCGACCTGCGGCTGTACCGCACCGGCGACCTGGGCCGGCTGCGCCCCGACGGCATGCTGGAGTTCGTCGGCCGCGTGGATAGCCTGGTCAAGATACGCGGCTATCGCGTCGGCCTGCCCATCATCGAGAGCAGCCTGCTCGGCCTGCCCTCGCTGAGAGGGGCCGTCGTCGTCGCGCTGCCCGGCCCTAGCGGCGACAGCCGCCTGGTGGCCTATGTCGTGCCGGCGGACGCCTCGGTGACGGCCACCGCGCTACGCGCCGCTCTGGCCGAGACCCTGCCCGACTACATGCTGCCCTCGACCTTTGTCCTGCTCGACCGCCTGCCCCTGACCTCTACCGGCAAGGTGGACCGCCAGGGCCTGCCCGTGCCGGGCCGCCAGCGCCCGCCTCTGGCCGCCCCGCTCGCCCGGCCCACCACGGCTACCGAGCGCGCCCTGTGCGACCTGTGGGCCGACGTGCTGGCCCTGGACGAGGTGGGCGTCCACGACCCGTTCCTCGACCTGGGCGGCGACTCGCTGCTGGCGACCCAGATTGTCGCCCGCGCCCGCCGGCTGTTCGATGTCCAGGTCCCGCTCCGTGACCTGTTCCAGGCGGCGACAGTGGCCGACATGGCGGCGCTCATCGAGGAGCGGCGGGCCGACACGCTCGCCGGCGAGGTCCGCCGCCTGGTCGAGGAGGTCGAGGGCCTGACCGACGCCGAGGCCGAGGCGTTGGCGGGCGTCGGCTAGGCGCGACCCCCAGGGCATCGTCGAGTTCGACACCCTGACCGTGCTGAAGCAGCCTGGCGCCCGCTGCCACACCCCCGACGAACTCGACGCCCTCCTGCCCGCCATCCTCGACCGCGCCTTTAAAGGTGAGTTGTGACCGGCGAAAGGACGGCTGGTGGTGCGTTAGTGGTGCAGCGATGGAAATACCCCCCTCCTGTCCCCCATGTCCCTAGTCTATACACCCCCCGCAAGCGGGGGGAAGCCGGGGGGGTCGAAATGCTCCCTAGAGCGACACGACAAACCCCCGGCTCGCTGGAGCCGGGGGTTGCTTGTCAAGACCGGGGTAGAGCTAGGGTCTGACGGGTCGCCAGGTGGCGCCGCTCTCGATGTGCGGCAGGTACAGCTCCGCGCCGCGACACTCAAGCGCGGCGTCCACCCGCACCGCCTGCCCCGCCACGACCGTCGCCGGTATCAGACGGCTGAGGCAGCGCAGGACGCCGGGACAGTCGGGCACGCGGGCCAGCACCATGACCGGACCGGGCGGCAGATTCGTGATACACACATGGCCGTCAGCGCCGGTGACGCCCATGCCGACCACGCGGCCCGTGGCGTCAAACACCTCCACCACCGCGCCCACAATCAGGTTGCCCGTATTCTGGTCGGTGACGTAGGTACACAGCGTGCCCGTGTTGGGACCGTTGGGGCCAGGGGTCGCCGTCGCCGTCCGCGTCGGCGCGGGGGTCGTCGTGGTGGCTGGGCGCGGCTGGAGGAACAGGTTGACCGTGACTTCGGTGTTGGGCGATGCCGTCACGGTGCGGCTATCCGGCGTGTAGGCCGGATGCGTGCCGACCACCGTGTACTCGCCGGGCGGGACGTTGTAGAAGCAGTAATAGCCATCGCCGCCCGCCGTCATCGTGGCGACCGAACTGCCCCGGCTGTTAAACAGCTCTACCTGGGCGCCTGGAATGGGCTGGCGGGTGACGGCGTCGTAGACCGTGCCGCAGATGTTGGTCGTGCCCGTCTGGCGGGTCGGCGTCGCGCCCGGCGTACCGCCTGTGCGCGGCGTGCTGGTCGCGGTGGGGCTAGCGCCCGTGCCAGGCGTACCGGTGCCAGGTCCAGGCGTGCCCGGCGTGCCGGTGCCAGGCCCAGGTGTACGAGGTGTTCCCGTGCCAGGCCCAGGTGTGCCTGTGCCAGGGCCAGGCGTGCCAGGGGTGCCGGTGCCGCCGGGCGTCCCGGTGACGCACACCGCCTGCCCCGCGCCGTTGAGCGAGATGGTCACCTGGCTGCCCACGCCGATGCCGGCGTCCACGCGGGCGTTCGGCGCGAGGGTGATGGTCTGGCCGTTGACGGTGATGGACTGGCCGGCCGTGTACGCCGTCACCGTCCCGCGCACCGTCGCCTCGACGTTGACCGACACCCGCACCGCGCGGCCTAGGGTGTCCAGTTCGACACAAGCGGAGACACAGGCGCCGACGCTCGGCCCGATGTCGGCGTTGGGGGCGAGGGGGATCTGCCGACCATCCAGCGTGATGGCAGCGCTGGTGATGGAGTCAACCACGCCGCACACCCGACCCGTGGCGTTGAGCGTAATCTGGCCGTTGGTCAGGCGACCGTTGACGTCCAGCCCGCCCTGGAGGCAATAGTTATCGCCCGTGTTCACCACGTCCTGGCCGCTCAGCACCGTGCCAGGCGCGATGACGACCGTCTGGCCGCCGATGGTGATGGAGCCGGCCGCGTTGGCCGTCGCCGCCTGGAACGCGGTGACGACGCCGCAGACGCTCAGGGCGCTGCCGCCGCCGGCCGAGGCGGAGATGGTCCCGTCGCGCACCTGGCCCTGGGCGTTCAGGTCCGCGGCCAGGCAATAGGTGTTGCCGGTGCGGATTTGGTCCTGGCCGGCCAGGACCACGCCGACGGCGATGGGGATGGGCTGGCCGCCCATGGTAATCGAGCCGGGGGCGTTGGCGCTGGCGGGGGTGAAGGCGGTCACCGTGCCGCAGACGTTGACGCTGCCGCCCGCGTTGGCGGTTACCGTACCGTTGTTGATCTGCCCGTTCGCGTTGAGCGTCCCAGACAGGCACACGTCACTCCCCAGCCGCAGCAGATCCTGCCCGCTCAACGTCGTGCCAATGGCGATGGGGAAGGTCTGGCCGCCGACAGTGATGGAGCCGGGCGCGTTGGCCGTCGCGGCCTGGAACGCCGTCAGCGCGCCGCACAACTGGATGGACCCGCCGCCGTTCGCGTTGGCCGTCACCGTCCCGCCGCTCAGTTGGCCGTTGGCGTTGAGCTGGCCGTTGAG
>CAZFUK010000114.1:0-11811 GCA_964522005.1 uncultured Anaerolineales bacterium
AATGGCCAGCAAAAATCCTGCATCGCCGATGCGGTTGACCACAAACGCCTTGCGGCCGGCCGAGGCATAGTCCGAGTTGGTGAACCAGAACGAGATGAGCAGGAACGAGCAGAGGCCGACCAACTCCCAGCCGGCGAAGAGCAGCAGGTAGTTGGCGCCCAACACCAGGACCAGCATCGAGACGATGAACAGGTTCAGGTAGGTGAAGAAGCGGGCGTAGCCGACGTCGTCGGCCATGTAGCCCACCGAGTAGATGTGAATCAGGAAGCCGATGCCCGTGACAATGAGCAGCATCAGCCCCGACAGCGGGTCCACCAGGAATTGCAGGGGGATGCGGAAGTCACCGGCCCGAATCCACTCGAACAGGGTGACGGTGAACTGCTTGTTTTCCCCTTCCAGCCCGTTAAGTCCCAGCACCACCACGATGGACACCAGGAAGGACAGGGCCACCACGCCCGGCCCGATCAGGCCCACCATGCGCCGTCCGAGGCGGTAGCCCCACAGGCCGTTGATGATGACGCCCAGGAGGGGGAAGAGGATAATCAGCGGGATGAGGTTTTCCATAAAGCCTGGCCCTTCTCAGCCTAGCCCTTGAGCGTGCTGGCGTCGTCCACGTCCGTCGTCTGCTTGCTGCGGAACAGGGCCATGACCAGCGCCAGGCCAACCGCGACTTCGGCGGCGGCGACGGTCATAACGAAGAAGACGAATACCTGCCCGTCCAGCGCGACCTGGTGCCGCGCGAAGGCCACGAACAGCAGGTTGGCGGCGTTGAACATCAGCTCGATGGACATGAAGACGATGATGATATTTCGGCGCAGCAGGACGCCGGCCACGCCCATGGAGAACAGCAGGGCGCTGAGCAGCGCGTAGTATTGGATGGGTACGTCCATAGGATAGCTCCGCTATAACAGCCGACGCTTGGCAAGCACGACCGCTCCCACCATCGCAATCAGCAGCAGGATGGAGGTGGCCTCGAAGGGCAGCAGGTACTGGGTGTAGAGGAGTTCGCCGACGCGCTGGGCGTTCTCGCGGCCAATCTGCTCGGCGGTCAGGCCGGTCTGGAGGACGGCCGGGCTGGCGGTGTACAGCGTCACCACGAGCATGACGGCCAGCAGGAGGCCGAGCACACCCGCCGCCACGCGCTGCCCCGCGAAAGGCTCCGCGAAGTCCAATTGCTGCTCGCCCAGGAGCATGACCACGAACAGAAAGAGCACCATAATCGCGCCCGCGTAGACCGCCACCTGGACGACGGCGACAAAGGGCGCGGTGAGGGTGATGTACATGATGGCGATGACGCCAAAGTTGGCGACCATCATCAGCACGGCATGGACCAGGTTGCGGGCCGTCACCATGAGCGCGGCGGTGAGGAGCGCGATGACGGCCAGGATGCCAAAGAGAAGCAGGGACATGGTGACTCCTCTGGAGAGAGGCTAGTGCTGGCTTGACGCGCGACGGCGCTCGACATCGGGCCGACCGGGCGCGCTGTCAATGCCCGTGCGCGGGTCACTGGTCAACGTGCCGGGGATAATGGAGCGCGTGTAGACGCCCGGCTCGGTGTGCTGGGGCGTGCCGGGCATATCGGGCGGCGGCGGGACCAGCAGGTGCTCCTTGGTGTAGATCATGGCGTCGCGGGTGTAGGACGAGATTTCGTACTCCGGCCCCAGGACGATGGCGTTGGTGGGGCAGGCTTCCTCGCAGTAGCCGCAGAAGATGCAGCGAATCATGTTGATCTCGTAGACCGCCGCGTAGCGCTCGCCCGGCGAGTAGCGTTCCTCGTCGGTGTTCTCGCCGGCGACGACGAGGATCGCGTCGGCCGGGCAGGCGGCGGCGCACAGCGAGCAGCCAATGCAGCGTTCCAGCCCGTTGTCATAGCGGCGCAACTCGTGCCGTCCTCGGAAGCGGCGCGACACCGGGCGCTTCTCGTAGGGGTACTCCACGGTGACCGGCGGCCGGAAGAAGGTCCGCAGGGTCACGCTCAAGCCTTTGATGAATTCAAGAATCAGCAGCATGCCAGCCTCATCGTGCGTCGTGGGTGGGTAAGCCGAGGGATGCCTTACGCGCTACGCGCCACGGTCTCAGCCGACGAGCCGTGGACCGGCGGGCGGCGGCGCAGGGAGCGCGACGTCCAACTCCGCCACAGGAAGACGGCGGCGGCCATCAGCAGCAGCGAGCCGAAGGTGACCGTCACGGCGGCGTTGGGGGTGTACACCTGGCGCACCGCCATCATGATGGCCGTGACCATGACGTTGGCAATCGCCAGGGGCAGCAGAACCTTCCAGCCGAAGTTCATCAACTGGTCGTAGCGCAGCCGGGGGATGGTCGCGCGAATCCAGATGTAGATAAACAGGAAGGTGAGAACCTTGATGAAGAACCAGATCGGGCCGGTCCACTCCGGGATGAAGCCGAAGGGCGCGCGCCAGCCGCCCAGGAACATGGTCGAGGCGATGGCGCTGACGTTGACCATGTTGATGTACTCGGCCATGAAGAACAGGGCGAACTTCATGCCGGAGTACTCGGTGTGGTACCCCGCCGTCAATTCCTGCTCTGCTTCGGGCAGGTCGAAGGGGGCACGGTTGGTCTCGGCCAGGCCGCAGATGCCGTAGAGGATGAAGCCGAGCGGCTGGAGGAAGATGTTCCAGTTCCAGAAGTTGCCCGCCTGCGCGTTGACGATGTCCACCAGGCTGAGCGACCCAGTCAGCATGACCACGCCCATGAGCGAGAGGCCGAGGGCCAGCTCATAGGAGATGAGTTGCGCGGAGGAGCGCAGCCCGCCCAGCAGGGCATACTTGTTGTTGGACGACCAGCCGCCCAGGACGATGCCGTAGACGCCCAGCGACGAGACGGCCAGGACGTACATCAGGCCAATGTTGATATCGGCCAGGCGCAGCGGAATCACGCGGCCAAACAGGTTGATGGACGGGCCGACGGGGATGACGGCGAAGGTAATCAGCGCCACGACCATAGACATGATGGGCGCGATGCGGAACACCCACTTGTCGGCCATGGCTGGGGTCAGCTCTTCCTTGAAGATAAGCTTGATGCCGTCGGCCAGGGGCAGCAGCAGGCCAAAGGGGCCGGCGCGGTTCGGGCCGATGCGGAACTGCATCTTCGAGACGACCTTGCGCTCCAGCCACGTCTCGTAGGCGAAGCCCGTCAGCAAGACGCCCATGATGACGACGGATTTAATAATCCATTCAACTAAAAGACCGAGGTCCATAACGCACTCCGTGTTTCGTGATGCGTAATGCGTATTTCGTATTTTTCGGTCTGAAATACGGATTACGAAATACGCACTACGTATTACGCATCACGCATTAGTCTCCCAATGCCATTTCAGGAACCGGCGCCAGGGTCACCACTGCGGGCGTACCCGCCGCGTCGAGCAGGCCGCCGCGCAGGCGAACCCCCATGTTCTCGGCGGCCAGGACCACGCCCTGGGGGGCGTCCTCGCTGACGCGCAGGTCGAACTCGGCGCTGCCGCCCCGCGTCGCCAGGGTGACACGGGTACCGGCGGTCAGCCCTGCGGACGCAGCGTCGGCCGGGTGCATGACAGCATACGGCCCCGACAGGCGGTGCGCCAGGATGGTCGCCTTGCCGATCATGGTACCGGCGTCGAACAGGCGACGCACCGGGGCCAGGAGCAGCTGACCACTCGCCGCTCGGAGCGGCTGGGCGTTGGAGGCGAGCCACTGGGGCCGAGGATTGCCGCCCGACTCCGCCGTAACCGGCCACTGGACATCGGGCGCGGCGTACAGCGCGTAGCGCGTGCCTTCCTGGATGAACGACTCAAACGGCACCCGACCGCGCGAGGCCGCGATCTCCGGCTGGGTCTGGCTGATACCCTGGTAGAGCGGGACCAACGCCTCGATCTCGGCCATGATATGGTCGGCCGCCAGGTAGGTCCAATCCCGCGCCATGGCCGAGGCGGCCCCATCGCGCTCCGGCACGTCGTCGTGGGCGCGGAGCCGCTGCGCCACTTCGGACAGGATTTCCCAGTCGGGCCGCGCCTGTCCGAGCCGCCGGATGGCCGCGCTGAAACGCTGGATGCGGCGGTCGGTGCTGGTGAAGGTGCCATCGCGCTCGGCCCAACTGGTGGCGGGCAGGACGACGTGGGCCAACTGCGCCGTCGGGGTCATAAACAGGTCCTCGACGACCAGGAACTCCAGCCCGCTCAAGGCATCCACGCTGGCCGGGTCGTCGGCCGCCGGGTCCGTGCCCAGGACGTACAGCCCGCGCACCCGCCCCTGGAGCATTGCCCCCGCCGAGAGGCCCGCCTTGACGGGCAGCCGCGCCCCCCACGCCTCCTGGAAGGCGTCGCTCTGGAGCAGCGAGCGATGGCCCGGCAGGCGGTCGGGACGCACGCCCATATCCAACGCGCCGTGGGAGTTGTTGTGCGGCAGCAGGGCGATGAGGCCGTTGTCGGGGTTGCCGACGTGGCGCGTGACGAGCAGCAGGTTGGCGAGGGCTTGCGCGCCGGCGTCGCCCAGGTCTGGGCCAAACAGAACCACCGCGTCGGCGGCCTTGGCGAAGGTCCGCGCCGCGTCGCGCAGGGCATCGGCCGTCACGCCGCTGGCCTCGGCTGCCCGCGCCACCGAGTAGTCGCCGGCCGCCTTGCGCAGGTCCGCCAGCATCTCGGCCTCCAGCACCAGGTCCTCGCCGGCGTCCTTGAGTTCCCACAGCGCGGCCAGCAGGCCCAGCGCGACGTGGTCGCTCGCGCCGAAGCGGTAGCGCAGCGGGGCGCGGGTGTAGCGGTCGAGCTTGGTCGGGCGGGGGTTGGCGACGATGAGGCTCGCGCCGCGCTTGGCGGCGGCTTGCTTGACCCGCAGCCAGATGACCGGCTGCTCCTCGTCGGGGTCGCCGCCGATGACCAGGATGGCGCTGCCCTTGCCCATGTTGAGCATGTTACTGCCCGACGCGACGCCCACCTGAGAGACCAGGTCGGCGGTGTTGGCGGGCATGAGGCTGCGCGTGGCGTGGTCCACGTTGTTGGTGCCGATGACGCCCCGCAACAGCTTCTGGAACAGGTAGAGGTCTTCGTTGGAGACGCGATCGCCCGACAGTCCGCCGAGGGCGTCGGGGCCGTGCGTCGCCTTGAGGGTGTTCAGCCGCTCGGCCACGACGCCCAGCGCCTCATCCCACGTCGCCGCCACGAACTGGTCGCCCCGGCGAATCAGTGGGGTGGTCACCCGGTCCTTGGCGTTGGCGTAGTGGTGGCCGTAGCGGCCCTTGTCGCAGATCCAGATTTCGTTGACCGTGTCGTGCTCGCGCGGCATGACGCGCTTGATGTCGTCGTAGCGCGTGCTGAGCATGATGTTGCAGCCGACGGAGCAGTGCGGGCAGATGCTAGTCGTGTTGTCGAGTTCCCAGGGCCGCGCTTTGAAGCGGAAGTCGCGGCTGGTGAGGGCGCCGACCGGGCAGATGTCCGTCGTGTTGCCCGACCACTTCGAGTCGAAGGGTGGGTCGGACATGGTGACGATTTCCATCTGGCGGCCCCGGTGCTTGAACTCCAGGACGTGGTCGTCGGCGATCTCATCCTCGAAGCGGATACAGCGGGCGCACTGGATGCAGCGCTCGCGGTCGAGCATGATCAGGTCGCCCAGGGGAATGGGCTTGACGAAGTGGAACTTGTTCGCCAGGGGCATGCGCGAGACACCGGGGCCGTAGCTGAAGGTCAGCTCCTGGAGCGGGCACTCGCCGCCCTTGTCGCACACCGGGCAGTCCAACGGGTGGCTGGTCAGCAGGAACTCGAGCACCGACTTGCGGGCGTCCGCGACGACGTTGGTCGCCGTCTTGACGACCATACCCGGGCTGACGGGCATGGTGCAGGCCGTCTGGGGCTTGGGCATCATGGCGATGACCGGGTTGCCCTGCTCGTCCAGGACGGGCTTGCGCGTGGCGGGGTCCATCTTGGGCGTGCCGACCTCGACCAGGCACATGCGGCACATGCCGACCGGGTCGAGCTTGGGGTGGTAGCAGAACACGGGGATGTCAATGCCGACCCGCCGCGCCGCTTCGACGATGAGGGTGTTGGCGGGGACTTCTACTTGTTGGCCGTCAATGGTGACTTTGACTGAATTGGGCATACTTTCCTCAAGATGGCTGCAGGGCAGGGATAGCCACATGTTCTGGCGTCACGTGTCCCTGCCACCGCGCTTTCATAGCCTGCACATCCTGGAGCATTTTCTCGATTCGTTCCTCGTATATCTCAAAACTCTCGACCGCATCTTCAATGGAGGCAGGGGTAATCTGTCGGGGGTCAAATTCCAGCCACTCAGCTGGATGATTGCGCCAAATGCCCTTAGGTGAGGCAACCAGGACCATGATGCGCTCATCAGAGACAGCAACATCTACAATCTCGCCATACCAATGCTGGACTCTCACGATGTTCCCGACTTTGAGAAACTCAGGCTTAGTAACCATTGCTCAGTAGCTCCTCTGCCAAATCCATCGCCTCTTCCCGACTATTCGGATAGTAACCGAAACTATTGAGCAAAGCGATCAGGATATAATGCTCACCGGAGGCCGAGTTGCTCTCATAGAGAGGCGGTGTTCTGCTATATTGAATGTCAAGCTCATCCCACTGATCGCGGGTGAGTTTGCGTTTCGGCTTTTTCATCCGGCAACTCTTGGCGAACGATTTGGATTCGTTACTACCCCTAGTGGACCGGCATCCAGGAATACAGCCCGCCTCACCAACTGACACCCTCTAACTCTGGCGGATACAGCTTCCGGTCCGACAAGCGGTCCTCATCCAGAGCCTTGATGAGCGTATCGCCGGTCTCGCGCTGCTGTTCTGCGTCGCCCTCATCAATCCACGATTGGATGAGTGATACTAACTCCTCTCGGCGATCTACCGGCTGTAGGTGTGCCTCAAGCAAACGTAGAGCATACACGTTGACAGAGACGCCTTCTCGTTCGGCCCCCTGTTTGAGCCGCTCTTCGAGTTCCGCCGACAGATCCAACGTCAGTGTCATGCCTCTCCCTTCCTGCCCTCTACACTTCCTACAACTCCCGCATGGCGAGCGTCGGTTCCAGGCGCTGCGGGACGGCCTCGCGCCAGTTGCGGCGCGGACGGCTGCCTTCCACCTTCGCCTCGAACTCCGGGCGGAAGTGCTTGATCGTGTAGATCATCGGGCTGGTGGCGAACTCACCCAGCGGGCAGAAGCACTTACCGGCGATCTGGTTGGCAATGGTCTCGACCAACTCGACATCCTGGACAATGCCCGTGCCGTCGTTGATGCGTTCGAGTACCTTCTGTGCCCAGTACGTTCCCTCACGGCAGGGGGTGCACTTGCCGCATGACTCGTGCTTGAAGAAGCGCACCATCTTGAGGGCCGCGCCGGGGATGCTGTCGTGCTCGCCCAGGATGATGAACGAGGCCGAGCCGAGGGTCGAGCCGGCCGTCACCATCGCCTCGTAGTCCATCTTCGTGTCCATCGCCGTCGCCGGCATCATGGGGGCCGACGCGCCGGCGGGCAGAATCGCCTTGATCGCCGTCCCGTCGTAGGTGCCGCCGCCAAGCTCCTCAATGAGGTAGCGGATGGGCGTTCCCAGCGGCAGTTCGTAGTTGCCCGGTCGCTTGATGTTCCCACTGAGGCAGAAAATCTTGACCCCGGGGCTTTTCTCGGTGCCCATGCTCTTGTACCACTCCGCGCCGCGCTCCACAATGGGCCGCACATTGGCGAGGGTCTCGACGTTGTTGATGATGGTCGGCTTGCTGTAGAGACCGACGGCGGCCGGGAAGGGCGGCTTGAGGCGCGGCTGGCCGCGCAGCCCTTCGAGGGAGTTGAGCAGGGCCGTTTCCTCGCCGCAGATGTAGGCGCCCGCGCCCAGGTGGATGTACATGTCCAGGCTGTACTGCGTGCCGAATAGGTTCTTGCCCAGGTAGCCCTTGGCGTAGGCTTCGTCAATGGCGCGCTGGAGGGTGCGCGCGGTAGACAGGTACTCGCCGCGAATGTAGATGTAGGCGACGTTGGACTGGATGGCGTAGGTACTCAGGGCCGTGCCTTCGAGGAACAGGTGGGGGTTGCCCTCCATGATTTCGCGGTCCTTGAAGGTGCCCGGCTCGCTCTCGTCGGCGTTGACGACCATGTAGCGCGGGAAGACGTCCTTGGGCAGGAAGCCCCACTTGACGCCGGTGGGGAAGCCAGCGCCGCCGCGCCCGCGCAGCCCCGCTGCCTTGACGACATCCACGACCGCCTGAGGCGTCATTTCCGTCACGGCGCGCTTGTAAGTGGCCCAGCCGCCGTCCTTTTCATACACATCAATCTGGTCCAGACCAGGAATATCGCGGTGATGCAGCAAAATGTGTTCAGCCATACATTCCTCTATGGGTTAGCCTATCTAGGTTAAATCTCGCAGGAGTTCCTGTAAATCGCCGTAGTCGTAGGGTGGCCGCTTCCGGACGGCAATCACGTCCACGACCTTGTCTGCTTCTGTGATGACATACACCACGCGCCAGCGATCTAGTCGCAAACGACGCATCTCGCGTTCAAATCCCGGTACATCCAGAAACCGGCTATGTGATGGACGCGGGTTCTGAGCAAGACTATCTACTTCTCGACGGATACGCTGCTTGATGTGACCCGGTAACTCCTTGATTTCCAGCCACGCGTGTGGCGTCACGTAAACGGTGTAGGAGGTCACTCCAGTTCTGCCTTGACCTCATCCCAGCGTAGCCACCCGGCGTGTTCGCGGTCGCCCCCGGCCACTTCCAGCCCTGCGTAGGCTTGTCGGGCAATCTGCCTATCCTCAAGCGTCTCCAGCCACTCAAGGAGCATCTCCCAATCGTCCATGCTCACCACCGCGAAGCGTTTACCCTTGACAGTCACATATTGAACTGACTGGAGCGCCTCAATGCCTGTCATAGGCCCTCCAATTTATCCTAGCGGCGACTGAGGTTGCAACTGGACGGCGTCCGCCATGTTGGGGCGGAGGGGTTCGCCCGCCCGCAGCATGTCAATAATGCGGTCCACCTTCTCGTCGGTCAGGAACTCCTGGAATTCCAGGTTAATCTGCATGCAGGGCGCGCGGTGACACGCGCCGATGCACATGGCCTCTTCCAGCGTGAACAGGGCGTCGGGGGTCGTCTCGCCGTGGCCGATGCCCAGCTTGTGCTCCAGCACATGCAAGAACTGGTCCGCGCCACGCAGGGCGCAGGGCAGGTCGTTGCAGTAGTGGACCACATACTTGCCCATCGGCTGCTCGTAGAGCAGAGTGTAGAAGCCGATGACCCCCTGGACCTCCGTGGCGTCCATGTCGAGCAGGTCGGCGATGTCGCGCACGTCCTGCTGCGAGATGTAGTGGTCGGGGTTGTCTTCCTGGGCCAGGTAGCAGGCGTAAATCACCGCCGACGCTTTGCGGTCGGGGGGATAGTTCTTGAGCCTCTCGGCGAGCAGTAGTCTAGACTTTTCACTTAGCATAGGTCACCGTGCCCACTAACGATCAATCTCGCCCAGGATGGGGTCCCAACTGGCGATGATGGCGATGAGGTCGGAAATCAGGCCACCCCGGCACACCAGCGGCATGGCCTGGAGGCTGGCGAAGACGCCGGAGCGCTCGTGGCAGCGGTAGGGCTTGGCCGAGCCGTCGCTGGTCATGAAGAAGCCCATCTCGCCACGGGGCGATTCGATGGCGAAGTACGCCTGGCCGGGCGGCACGCGGAAGCCCTCGGTCCAAATCTTGAAGTGGTGGATGAGGGACTCCATACTGATGGCGATTTCTTCCTTGGGGGGCGGCGCCACCTTGCGGTCCTCGGTCATCCAGCGGCCCGGCGGAATGCCGTCCAGCGCCTGACGGGCGATCTTGATGCTCTCGCGCATCTCCTCGAAGCGAATCATGAAGCGGGCGTAGACATCGCCGCTGGTGCGCACCGGCACGTCGAACTTGAGCTGGTCGTAGACCAGGTAGGGCATGTCGCGCCGCAGGTCCCAGTCAACGCCCGACGCGCGGGCGTGGGGGCCAGAGACGTTGTAGGGCACCGCGTCGGCGGTGGTCAGCACGCCGACGTTCTGGGTGCGGTCCAGGAAGATGGGGTTGCCGACGAGGACTTCCTCGATCATGTCCAGGTGGCCCGGCAGATAGTCGAGATAGCGCCGCACGACGCGGTCGAAGCCCTGGGGCAGGTCGTAGGCCAGGCCGCCGGGGCGGATGAAGCTCGTCATCATGCGCGCGCCCGACGTAAACTCCATGATGTCATAGACCTGCTCGCGGTCGTTGATGGCCCACAGGAAGGGGCTGGAGGCGCCCATGTCCAGCGAGGCCGAGCCAATGCACAGCAGGTGGCTGGAGATGCGGTCGAGTTCGAGCAGCACGACACGTGCCCATTGCGCCTTGGGGGGAGCCTCCAGGCCCAGGAGCCGCTCGATACAGCCGGAGAAGGCCATGTTGCAGTGCAGGGGCGAGGCATAGCCGGTGCGGTCGGTGCAGGGCAGCGCCTTGAGATATGACTTGCTCTCCATCGTCTTCTCGATGCCCGTGTGCAGGAAGCCGATGTCGGGCATGACGCGGACGATGCGTTCGCCGTTGAGTTCGGTGACCAGGCGCAGGACGCCGTGGGTGGCCGGGTGGTGCGGGCCGATGTTCATGACCATCGTACCGCTAAAGGGGTCCTCCAGGTCCTCGGCCGGCGTCGGCTCGGCCATTGGCCCGATGGCCGCCACGTCTTCCAGCGCCACGCCGGTGTGCTGGCGGATGCCGCCCGTCGGCTCGATGGGCTGCGACCAGCGCGCCTTGTAGTCGGGGTCGGACACGGCCTGTGCCCCGATGAGGATGTCCGGGTTCTCCGCCTTCGCCTCAGCCGCCAGCGCCAGCCCCTGCGGGGTAAACGACTTGCGCTTGTGAATCTCGTGGGCGTTGTGGGAGAAGGCGATCTCCTCGTAGCCCAGCGGGAAGTCGCGGCGGAGCGGGTGGTCGTTGAAGTTGTGCGGCATGAGGATGCGCCGCAGGTCGGGGTGGCCGTCGAAGCGGACGCCGAACATGTCATACGTCTCGCGCTCGAACCAGTTCGCCCCGGGAAAGACGGAGGTGAGGCTGGGCACGGTCGGCGGGTCGCCCTGCGCATAGGTGCGGAGCGAGAAGCGGGCGTGGTTGGCGTGCGAGAGGAACTGGTAGACGACTTCGAAGCGCGGGGAGCGGCCCCACCAGTCCACCGCCGTAATATCTACCACCTGGGTGTAGGCCAGGCTCGGGTCGGTCAGCAGCAGCTTCGCGGCGGCGACAATCTGCTCAGTTGGCAGCAGGACGGACACATGCCCGTTCATGTCCTCGCGCTGCAAGTCATCGCCAAACTGGGCGCGGAGCTTGTCAAAAGTCAGGTCAGCGTGGCTCATAGTTAGCCTCGGCGCGGGACGCGGTCGAACAGGGTGACGGTGTTGCCGATCTGCGGCTGGCGCAGGTCAACGGCCGGCTCCTTGACGCCCGTGAGCTTCTCGCGCTCAATCTTCTCGTGCAGGCGGAGGATGCCGTCAATGAGCGCCTCCGCGCGCGGCGGGCAGCCCGAAATGTAGACATCCACCGGCACGACCTCGTCCACGCCCTGGACCAGGGCGTAGTTGTTGAAGATGCCGGTGCAGGAGGCGCAGTCGCCCATGGAGACGACCCACTTGGGGTCGGCCATCTGGTCGTAGATCTGGCGCAGGACGGGGGCCATCTTGCGCGAGAGCCGCCCGGCGACGATCATCAGGTCGGACTGGCGGGGTGAGGCGCGCATCAGTTCCAGCCCAAAGCGGGCCATGTCCTGGCGCGGCCCCTGGGCGTGCATCATTTCGATGGCGCAGCAGGCCAGGCCGAACAGGGCGGGCCACATGGAGC
>CAZFUK010000115.1:0-11770 GCA_964522005.1 uncultured Anaerolineales bacterium
ATACGCCGGTGGACCAGTCGCCGCCGAGGGTTCAGTTGTGGTTCACCGAACCCATCGAGCCGGGCTTCTCGGAAATCCAGGTGCTGGATAACAAGGGGCAACGGGTGGACAAGGGCGACAGCGCGCTCGCGCCTGGCAACCCGCAGTCCATGACTGTGTCGCTGCCGCCCCTGGACAAGGGCGTCTACACCGTCGCCTGGAAGAACCTCTCGACGGTGGACGGCCACGTCGTGCGCGGGGCGTACAGCCTGCTGGTGGGCGTGGACGCTTCGGCCGCGCCCCCGCCCGTGATAGAAGCGCCAGACACGGCCGGCATCGCCCCGCTCGACGCGCCCCTCCGCTGGCTCGGCTACCTCGGCGCGGCCACGCTGCTCGGCGTGCTGCTGCTGATGCAACTCGTCCTGCTGCCGGCCGCCCGCTCCATGCGCTTGACCGCCACGGTCACGACACAGACGGCGCAGCCTCTGCGGCGGCTCCTGTGGGCGGGATGGGGCGCCCTCATGGTCGGGTCGCTGCTAGGCGTCCTGCTTCAGGCGGCCAACGCCAGCGGCCAGGGGCTGACGGGCGGTCTGGCCTCGCTGGGCGCGCTCCTCACCGCGACGCGCGGGGGCTACATCAGCCTGGCGCGCCTGGGGCTGCTCCTGGCGCTGGCCGTGGCCCTCTGGCTGTTCCGCCGCCAGCGACGGCTGCTCGGGCTGCTCGTCCTGCTGACCAGCGCCGTGATGGCGACCTCCAGCCTGAACTCCCATAGCGGGGCGCTGGGGGCACAGGCGGCGCAGGCGATGGCGATTGACTGGCTGCACTTTATGGGTGTCAGTGTGTGGGTGGGCGGGCTGGTCGGCCTGGCCTACCTCCTGCCCCGCCTGCTGGACCATCTGCCGGCCGGCCAGCGCTGGCCCTTCCTGGCCCGGCTCGTGCCGCGTTTCTCAGCGCTGGCCGTCGCCAGTGTCGCCGTGCTCGGCGTGACCGGCGCCTACCTCGCCTGGCAGCACGTGGGCAGCGTGGACGCCCTGACGCAGACCCTCTACGGGCGGAGCCTGGCGGCCAAGCTGGCCCTGTTTGGCGTGCTCCTGCTCCTCGGCGCGTTCAACCTGCTCGTGGTCAGCCCCCGGCTAGAAAAGCTGGTGGCGACGCGCGGCGAGGCGCTGGCCGCGAACACAGCGGTCGCGGCCCTGGGTCAGCGGTTCAAACAGGCGGTGCGGCTCGAAACGGCCCTCGCGGCTCTGGCGCTGCTAGCGGCCGGCGCGATGGCGAGTCTCACCCCCGCCCGCCCCATGTACGAGCGCATCGTGGCGACGCGGCCACTGGAGATGACCACCAGCCTGCCCGACCTGCACCTGACGCTGACGGTCAGCCCGGCGCGGCCCGGCGTCAACACGTTTACCGTCACCCTGCACGATGCCCGTGGCCGGCCGCTAGACGACGCCGAGCGCGTGGACCTGCGCTTCACCTACCTGGGCGAAGACCTGGGAACCACGGTGCAGGTGGCGCAACCGCAGGGGAATGGACAGTACACCGTGCGCGGCGGCTGGGTCGGCGTCGAGGGGCGCTGGCAGACGGAGATGCTGGTGCGGCGGTCAGGTCAGGACGACCTGCGCACGGCGTTCCGCTATTCCGTGTCGCGCATCGCGGCGCGCCAGGAAGTGGCCGGCCAGGGCGGCGGGTTGCCCGTGCTGCCCCTCATCGTCGCGGGCGGCGTTCTGGCCGCGCTCGTCCTGGGCGGCCTGGCCGTCTACGTCGCTCGCACGACGGGCTTCCGCTCGCCGGCCGGGGCCGCCACGGGCCTCGTCACCCTGGCCTGCGTGGCTCTCATCGCATTCCTTGCTGTCCAGGGGCAGTCAGGCAGCGCGTTGGCGTCGGGTGACTCGCGCAATCTGCGCAACCCGTTCCCGCCGACCGCCGACTCGATTGCCAGGGGACGGGAGACGTATCAAGCCGAGTGCGTGGCCTGTCACGGCGTGCGCGGGCGAGGCGATGGCCCGGCCGCCGTCTCGCTCAACCCGAAGCCGGCCGACTTCCGCGTCCACATGGCGGCGGGCCACACCGATGCCGACCTGTTCTACTGGCTATCGGAAGGCGTGGCCGGCACGGCCATGCCCGCCTTCAAGGACCGGCTCTCGACCGACGAACGCTGGCATGTGATTAACTATCTCAAGACGTTCGCGCCGGTGACGCAATAAACGCGCTCACCAGAGGCTTGTGAGGCGTCCATGAAAAGTATCGCTAGCCCTCGCGTCTATATGTGGCTCATCCTGTTGCTCCTGGCCGGCCTGCTCAGCGGGTGCCGGGTGCAGACCAGGCTCAACGGGCTGGTGCTGGAACCGGCCCAGCCCGCGCCCGACTTCACCCTGACTGACCAGCAGGGCCGGCCCTTCCAGTTGAGCGGGCAGCGCGGCCGCATCGTGCTGCTCTACTTTGGCTTTACCCAGTGCCCTGACCTGTGCCCGACCACCCTGGCTGAGATGGCGAACCTGCGCCGCAAGCTCGGCGCGGAGGCCCAGCAGGTCCAGGTCGCGCTGATTACGGTGGACCCCGAGCGCGACACGGGCGAGGTGATGGGCGGGTACGTGCGTGTCTTCGACCCCACCTTTCTGGGGTTACACGGGACGCGCGAGCAGATTGACGTCGTCATCCGCGCCTACGGTGTGACGGCGGTCAAGCGCGAGTTGCCCAACTCGGCGATGGGCTATACCATGGACCATTCGTCGTTTGTGTATGTCATCGATCAGGACGGCCGATGGCGCGAGCAATTCGCCCACGGTACGGACCTGGACTTGATGGTGAACGATGTGCGGACCCTGATCCGCACGGGGAGATCGTAATGCGTACCTTGACCCTCGTGACCCTGGTGTGCCTGACGCTGGCCCTGACCGGCTGCGGCGGGCGGACCGGCGCGAGTTCTTCGACCACGGCGCCGGCGGCGACCCTCGGCTCGCTCCAGATTGTGGACCCGTGGGCCAGGGCGGCGGCGGTGACCATGCCCAAGACCGATACCAAGACATCCGGCGGCATGGGCGCCATGGCGAGCGGCTCGAACAGCGCGGCCTACATGACCATCCGCAATGGTGGCGCGGGTGCGGACCGCCTGCTGGCCGTCCAGAGCGATGTGGCCCAAAGCGTCGAACTCCACACGGTCGAGATGAAGGATAACGTGATGCAGATGCGGCCCGTCGAGGCGATTGACGTGCCGGCCAACGGCCAGGTGGAACTCAAGCCGGGCGGCTACCATGTCATGCTCATCGGCCTCAAGCGCGAACTCAAGACCGACGAGACGATTACGGTGAAGTTGCGATTTGAGAAGGCGGGTGAGGTGGACGTGCCGGCCCGCGTGCGGACGCAATAGGAGGCCGAGCATGCGTGTGGACCTATCGCGGGCGGCCGGTTGGGGTCGGCTCCTGTGCGTGTTTGTGGTTCTGCTAGGGCTGGTGGGGTGTCGAACGGGCAGCGAGGACAGCCGCCAAGCGGTCTACGTCATCCAGCCCGGCTCGGCGGGGCGGCTGGCGAAGGGCGAGGCGGTGAGTATGCTCCCCTCGCCCATCACCCTCAACCTGGGCAAAGCGGACGTGCTGGTGCTCCAGAACGACGATAGCGAGCCGGTGACCATCGAGGGCATCAAGCTGGCGCCCGGGCAGCGGGCGACGCAGCGTTTCTACACGCCCGGCACGTTTGAACTGGTGTGCGCGGGCGCGGGCCACGCCGAGACGATTCGTATTATTGTGGAGCCTCCCCCAAAGTAGGGCTGCCATTGGCAGCGTCGGGGAACATTGTTCTGGGATCAAGGCGGCTCAGTCCTGGTATGGTATCGAAGTGGGTATCGGTAGAAATAATGTGAGTCAGCCCCCGGTTCCACATGACGGCTACATGTAGCAGGTCACGAGCCTTAGCACCTTGAGGACCGTAACGTGAAAACAGTCTTACTGTTTCCTGAATGTCCGCCAGCGTGACCGGATAGACCTCGGGAACAAGTTGAAGGAGATTTGAGGCTAGCGTTGTGTCGAGTTGCCATGACTGGAGTGAGCCAAACCGATGTAGTATTTCCTGGATGATTTCGGTATCAATGGCGGCGGTGAGTTGGCCTTGGGCGATGGCCGTCATCACTTTGACACACGACTCACGGTAGGGATGGGGACGTCCCGCGGCGTACATAGGGATATTGACGTCAAGGAAGTAGACAGGCTGACTCACGCTGACGCCCCTTGTATGATTTGCTCTTCCATGACATCCCACTCATCTACCGGCGCATTCAACGCGAGAAGCGTCTCTAGAGCCTGCTGGCGCTGTTCACGTTGAGCCTGCTCAAAGTAGACCTCTTCGACAGCTTCCCGGATAAGCACGCTTAGAGGTTTGCCAGTTGTCTCAGACAACCGAGTGAGTGTCGTAAATTGGTCTTCGGTCAGGACAGTCTGTACTCGTTTGATATAGGTGCCCATGTTGACCTCGATTGGTAGTATGAACTGGATCGTCAACCGATGATACTACCATTATAGCCTGGAGTCAGTAGACGGATGAATCAGGTTAAGTTTGCAATCCTTCTTGTGGTCCTATGCCTTGTGTTCGCGGGTTGCCAGCCTGCTGCCTCGACCCCGCCGCCGACGCCGACTGTGGCGCGAGGCGCGGCGGCCGGGCCGACAGCCACGCGGCCCGCCTCGGGAACGCCTGCGCTCAGCAGCCCTGGCCTGACATCGCCAGCCGCGCCCACGCCCGGCGGGACGCCGACAACGGTGCCCCTGGCCGGGGCGGCGGGACGCATCGTCTACGCGCGGGACGGAGGTCTGTTTACCCTGGAGCCCGCCAGCGGCGCCCTCAAGCAACTCGCCGGGGTGCCCGCCCGTACCTACGTCGGCGCGCCCACCCTCTCGCCCGACGGGAGCCGTCTGGCCTACAGCCTGTATGACTTGAAGCGGGCGACGGACAAACGCGACAACGGCACCGACCTGTACCTGATGACGGGCAGCGGGGCGGACCCGAAGCTGCTGCTGGAGCATGACGGGGTAGGCGTGTGGCTCAGCGAGCCGGCCTGGACGCCGGACGGCAAAGCTCTGCTCTATACGCGGCGTGACGCGCGGGGCAAGGAGAGCATCGAGCGGATTGGGGTGGACGGGTCAGGCCGCCAGACGGTGGTGCAGGACGCCGCCAGCCCCACCGTCTCAGCCGACGGTCAGGCCGTCGCCTACCTGGTAACGGACGCCCAGGCGTATACCCAGAGCCTGTGGCGAGCCGCCCTTGACGGGGGCGGGCCTCGGCGGCTGCTGGGCGAGCCGGAGTTCGAGGCCCTGGTCAGCCCGCGCATCGCGCCGGGCGGCCAGCGCGTCGCCTTTATCGCCGTCGGCGGTCCCAAGGATGTGATGCCGCCGCGCAGCGCCGCCCGCCCCGGCTGGAACCCGCTGGCCTGGCTCGCGCCGCCGACGGCCGAGGCCCACGGCGTCCCCTACAACATCTGGACCGTGAAGCTGGATGGGGGCGACCTGCGCCGGCTGACCCTCGACCTGGAGGTAGAGTTACCCATGCTGGTCTGGTCGCCAGACGGCAAGTGGATCGCATTTACGAGTGACAAGGGGCTGGAAGTGGTCAGCGCGGACGGCGGCCAGCGGCATTTCCTCGGTCAGGACTTCGCGGTGGGCGGGCTGGACTGGACGAAGTAGGCCGCCTCAGGGGGTTCGACCCTGGGCGGCCAGCACGGACGGATAGAGTTCTTCGGCGGCGTCGAAGATGGGCTTGAGGGCGATGGCGCGGGTGGGCAGTCCCTTAAGCTTGATGCGCCCGTGCGCCAGGGCTTCGCGCACCCCCATGTGCCCGGACCAGATGGCGTGGATGGTGTCCCCCGTCATGCCGACTTCTAGATCGAACGGCCCGTTGACTGGGCCAAACGTCACCTGCGGCGGCGCCGTCCGTGTATTAATCAGGACGTGCGCCGCCGGTTGGCTGATGGTGAGATAGATGCGCAGTTTGGCGTTCGCCTGGCTCAGGCGGCCTTCGGCCAGCAGCCGCTGGAAGAGGGCGCGCATGACCGTGTAGAAGTCGTCAGTCGAGGTGTAAGCGGGCATGGGTGGTCCTGAACGTGACGGGTGAGCCGGCTCTTAGCCAAAGAAGATGGACTTGCGGTCCTTGAGCTGCTCGTAGAGCAGGCCCTGAATGCGCGCCCGAAGCTGGTCGTTGATTTCACCCACCAGGCGGTTGTCCCCCGCGCCCGCCGCGCCGTACTCCTCGGTGGGGATGGGCGTGTCGAAGGTGATGCTCCACTTGCTCGGCAGGGGCACCGCGCCCAGCAGCCCTGTCCAGGGGAAGAGCGGCGTGATGGGGACGTAGGGCAGGCCGAAGGGCTTGCCGAGCGAGTCGGCGCGGCCCAGGACCGGGTAGATTTCCTCCGAGCCAACCACGGCGACGGGCACCACCGGCGCGCCCGTTTCCAGCGCGAGCTGGACAAAGCCACCCCGCCCAAAACGCTGGAGCCGATAGCGGTCCTTGAACAGTTTGCTTGCCCCCTTGTTGCCCTCGGGGAAGACGAGGACCAGCTCGCCCTCGCTCAGCAGGCGGCGGCCATTGTCCGGGTGGGCCAGCACCATGCCCATCTTGGGCAGGAGCATGGACAGGAAGGGTAGGCTGGGCAGCCAGTTGGCGTAGAGGCCGCGCACCAGGCGTGGGTTCGGGTGTTCGCGCTGGATCGCGAGGGCAATCATCGCCCCGTCCCACGGCAGGACGCCACTGTGGTTGCTCGCCAGCAGGGCCGGGCCTTCGCTCGGCACGTTCTCCACCCCCTGGACCGTCACCCGCCAGTAACGCTGATACAGGAAGTCGAAGAATGGCTTGACCGCCTCGTAGAACTCGGGGTCGTAGCCGTAGGGGTCGGTGTAGTACTCGCCGCGCAGCCGCCGCTTGAGGATGTCGCCCTGGTACTGGAGGGTGTAGTTGAGCATGTACCACATGCCCTTCCAGGTGTCGGCGTTGAGCAGGTCGCTCCCGCCCATCAGGGCGTCCGTCGCCCGCCGTAAGAGGGCCATGCTCTCGCGAGGGGCGAAGCGGTCCAGGTTGCGGCGCACCAGGTCAATCAGCGCACCCGGCGAGAACGGCGGCGGGTTGAAGTCGGGGTGAGCCTCCTGGACGCGGTCCACGACGGCTTGCAGTTGCTCCCCCAGTTCGGCTTGCAACTCCTGGGTGTCTGGCTCGGCCACGGCCGGCTCAGCCGGCGGGGGTGTCGTTTCTGCCGTGGTGGCCTCGGCCGTCTTCTTGCGGCGGCCCCGCTTCGCGGTCGGCGCCTCCGCCGGCGCGACCTCCACGGCGGGCGGGGCTGGTTCGGGGGTCGCCTGGGCCTGGGCCGGCCTGTCCTTCTTGCGGCGGCCGCGTTTGGGCGTCGGCGCTGCCTCGGCTGGGGGCACGGCAGTCGCGGAGGCAGCTTCCTCCTCGGCGGCGGCGCGTTCCGTGGCGGCGACGCGCTTGCCTCGGCCCGGCCGTCGCACCGGCGGCGCGGCATCTTCCTCGGCCGGCTCGGCCGGCTCGGCCTTCGGCGTCTCTTTCTTGCGGCGGCCCCGCCTGGGAGCGGGCGCGCTGGCGTCGTTGAGCGCGGCCAACTCCGCCACGCCGTCCTCCGTCAGCGCGCTGACGCCGGGGGTGTCGGCGTCGTCAAAGACGACGGGCGTCGGCGGCGCGAGTTGCGTGGGGGTATTATCCTCGGCCAGCGAGGTCGAGGGGGTCTCGATTTCGTCCGACGGGCTGTCGGAGGGCATCGTCTCAGCCATTGGGCGTCTCCTCAGACGCGGCTACATCCCCCTGGCCCGCTCGACGCCGCAGCCCGACGCGCACGCTGCGCAGTCGAGCGCGCTCCATCAGCGGGGCCAGGATGGCGTCCGTATCGTAGGTGGGTGTAAAGCCAAAGTCTTCAGTCATGCGGCGCAGGTCCGCGACGACGGGGTAGCGCAGATAGTCCCAGCCGAGCGGTTGTGCCTGCTCCACCGGCCCCACGTTCGGGACGCGGCCCGACAGGTAGGCCAGCGGGTGCAGGACGGGGACCGTCTGCACGCCGGCGGCGCGCAAGAGCTTCGCCAGCGGGATGGGGGGGTGCGTGCCAATGTTGACCCCGCCATCGTACGGCTCCTCCGTCCATCCCAGCAAGGCGTGTTCCATCGCGGCGGCGGCGTCCTCTTCGTGAATCAGTTGGATCTGGGGGTCGAAGCCCAGCAGGGTGGGCGTGGCCCACAGCTTGAGCAGATCGTTCATGAGCGAGGGGGCCTGGGGGCCGACGATGTGGGCAAAGCGCAGGACGGTCAGGGCGGGCGTGCCGTCCTGGCCGCGCAGCCGGTAGACCACGTCCTCGATTTCGGTCAGGTGGCGCGCATAGCCCGTCTCGGTGGCGCGCGGGCGCGTCGTCTCCGGGATGAAGGCCGGGTGGTCCGGACGCGCGCCATACGCCAGGGTATGGCTCATCAAGACGACCTGGCGCACGCCCGCGCTCGTCGCGGCGGTCAACAACCGCGTCGTGCCGAGTACATTGTGCTCAAAGCCGGCCTCAGTGGGGCGGCGCTCCCAGCGGAAATCGGTGTGGAGCACCTGCTGCACGCCGTGGGCCTGGAAGACCTCGGTCAGTAGAGGGTTCGCCAGGTCTACCTCGATGATCTCCACACCATCGGGAACGCTGTCCGGACGGCGCACGTCAAGTGCCAGGACGCGATGCCCGGCGGCGCTCAGGCGGCGCGTCAGCCAGCCGCCCCAGAACTGGGCCGCGCCGGTCACGGCAATCACACGCGGTGATTCCATACCTGCTCCTATGACAAACAAGGGTGGGTAGTAGAGTTATACATCCGCTAGGGTAGGATTGCAACTTCGCCAGGCTCTCAAACAGACAGACCCCAAAGGTCGGGGCGACCTTCGGGGTCTGCTCAGGTTGTCGAGTGTTAGCCGCTAGTGAGCGGCGGGGGCGCGCGTCGGTTGATCGGCGGCGCGGCGTCCGGCGAACTTACCCGGCCAGCCCGGCAGCATCAGGCCGAGGGCCAGCGCGGCGATGGCGGCGAAGAACGTCACCTTGTAGGCGCGCTCGAAGCCCGCCACGCTCTCGTCGCACGCCTGCTGAATCTGAGCCAGGGCCTGGGGCGGCAGGCTCACGGCGGCGCCCGCGCCGGCCGCGGAGGCCGTCGGCGCGTTCGGAACTTCGCACAGGCCGAAGCGGGCCGCGCCCGCCACCGGCGCCTGCTCTTGCATCTGCGACTGGAGCTGCTTGACCTGCGGCGACAGGGTACTCGCCAGCACGGTCGCCAGGATGGCGACGCCGATGGACTGGACGACCTGGCGGGTCGCGTTGACCAGCGACGAGCCGCGCGCCGTCTTCTGGAGCGGCACCTGGGAGAGGGCGGTCACAAACGTGGTCTGGACGGTCAGGCCGAGGGCGAGGCCGCGCAGCGCCAACAGAACCACAATCCAGCTGATGGGCGTGTCGGCCTTGAGCTGCGAGAGCTGCCAGGTATTGATGAGCAGGATGGTAAAGCCCGTCGCCACCAGCGGGCGGGGGCCGACCTTGTCGTACAGGCGGCCAGCCGTCGGCGTGGCGAAGCCAGAGGCGACCGCCAGGGCCAGCAGGATGAGGCCCGTCTCAAAGGCCGTCTTGCCGCGCAGCGCCTGGAGGTAGACCGGCAGCAGGAACTCGGCGCCGAACAGGGCCAGCACGCTGACATAGCCGACCAGGCTGGCGTTGAGGAAGACGCGCTTCTGGAATAGCCGCAGGTCAAGCAGCGGGTCCTTGGCGACAAACAGTTCGACCAGGGCGAAGGCGATGAGGCCCACCGCGCCGACGCCGAACCAGATCAGCACCGACGGCTCGCCCCAGCCCCGGTCGGCGGCGATGGAGGCGGCGTAGAGGACCGAGCCGAAGCCCACGACCTCGGTGACCAGGCCCCAGACGTCGAGGGAGGGCTTGCGCTCGCCCTTGATCTCGCGCAGCCAGCGCGAGCCAAGCCAGACGCCGAACACGCCCACCGGGATGTTGATGAAGAAAATCCAGCGCCACAGGTTATTGTCCACCAGGTAGCCGCCCAGGATGGGGCCGAGGGCGGGGGCGAGGACGAGGGCGATGCCGAAGAAGCCCAACGCCTTACCCTGCTCGTGGGGCGGGAAGGCCCGCAGCAGCAGCGCGCTGCCCAGCGGGAGGGCGATACCGCCACCCATGCCCTGAATGGCGCGGGCGACAATAAGGAAGCCTAGGTTCGGCGCGAAGCCGCACAGCAGCGAGCCGCTGATGAACAGGGTCAGGCCGGTGAGATAAGTGCGCTTCATGCCGAAGCGGTCGGCCAGGAAGCCGGACAGCGGGGTGCTGATACCCAGGCTGAGCACGTAGATGCTGATAATCCACTGGGCATCGTTGAGGCTCGCGCCGTACTCCGCGCGCAGGGTCTGGAAGGCCACGTTCACGACGGTGGTGTCGAGAATCGCCATGAAGATACCAAAAACGACCGAAATGAGGACTTTCCACTTGTAGGCCAGCCGGCCGCTGTCCGCCGGGGTTGCCGGATGCGATGGGTAGCTCACAGCGTCTCCTTGAGGGGGGGTTGAATACCGTGTAGGACAATCTCAACAAGCTGCTCACTAACCTGGTCGAGGGTCAGGTGGTTGCTTGTCATAAGGGATTCGTAATCGGCGCGAAACAGGCTTTGCAGGGCGTGGACGATGAGAGGCGTACCGAGGTCGGCGCGAATATCGCCTTGCGCTTTGGCCTCCTCCACCAGGGAGGAGAGAGCGTCCATCATACGGGTGTGTTGCTCGCAGTAGAGCGGGTGACGCAGGACGGAAGCGGGCAGGGTGATGCGGGCGGTCCACAGCGTGGCGCGACGGCGAATGCCCCGCTTGAGGCTGCGCTCCAGGCGGGTCAGGGCGGGCAGGCTGGGGTCGTCGGCGCCCATCTCGTCCATGCCGCGCTGCATGCCACGTCGGATGACCTGCATCGCCACCTCGTCCTTCGAGGCGAAGTGCTGGTAGAGCGTGGCCTTGGAGATGCCAACCCGCCCGGCCAGGTCGTCCATGCTCATGTCGGCATAGCCCTGTTCTTCCAACAACTCCCGCGCCGCGTCGAGAATGGCGTCGGCGCGCACCTGGCGCTGGCGCTCTTTGAGGGACTGGGACACCGGCTGGGACATGGCTATACTCTCGCGTTCAGAAACTAAACTCACTAGTTCAACTTCTGTACGGAGACGTTCAACGCCGCTATTCTTACGGGCGACTGGCGCAAAAAACCGAATTCGCTCATAATCTAGCCATGCAAGATTTTGTCCACACCTGCGAGGCGGTCGCCGCCACCCGCAGCCGTCTGGAAAAGGCGGCCCACCTCCAAATCCTGTTCAGCGGGCTAAGCGACGCCGACCTGGCCCGCGCCGCCCGCTACCTCAGCGGCCGCGCCTTTCCGCTCAGCGACCAGCGCGTACTCAACGTCGGCTATGCCAACGTGCGCGACGCCCTGCTGGCCCTGGTCCCGACGCCCGAAGAGGAGTACAGCCGGCTGGTGGTGCGGCTGGCCGATATGGGGGATGTCGCCCACGAACTGCTCCGTCGCCGTCCGGACCCCCCGCCGACGCTGACGCTGGCCGACCTGGCCGACCTGTTCGACCGGCTGGCGGCGGCGTCGGGCGCCAAGGCGCGGGTCAAGCTGCTGACCGAGACGCTGGCCCGCGCGACGGCGTTGGAGGCCAGGTACATCGTCAAGATTGTCATGGGCGAACTGCGTATCGGTCTCCAGGAGGGGCAGGTCGAGGATGCCGTGGCGCCCGAACAGGTCGAGCATGTGGTCGAAGAACCC
>CAZFUK010000116.1:0-11729 GCA_964522005.1 uncultured Anaerolineales bacterium
ACTGACCACTGACCACTGACTACTGACCACTGACTACTGACCACCAACCACTAACCACTCGTCGCTAGCATAGCACGGAACAGCGCGCGGCGCAAGACCAGGAACAGGGGTTAATTTGACAGGGTCCCCGGCGCGGCTACAATTGTCCCCTATGTCTGCCTACGTCTTCCGACGCCTTCCCATGTCTTGCCGTCCCATCCCTTGCCACGTCTTCTAGGAGCCTGTGCGTATGCCACGTATCGCCACCCGCATGGACAACGTCCCGCCGTACCTGTTCGCCCGCGTCAACGCCCGCATCGCGGAGCTAGAGGCCAAGACCGGCCGGCGCGTCATCAACCTGGGCATCGGCAGCCCCGACCTGCCCACCCCCGACTGGATTGTGGACATCCTCGCCGACACGTCGCGCAACCCGCTCAACCACCGTTACCCCAGCTATGTCGGCCTGCCCGCCTTCCGCCAGGCCGTTGTGACCTACTACGAGCGCCGCTTCGGCGTCGGGCTGGACGTCAAGACCGAGGTGGTGCCGCTGATTGGCTCCAAAGAGGGGCTGGCCCACGCGACGCAGGCCTGGGCAGGCGCGGGGGATGCCGTCCTCGTTCCGGATCCGGGCTACCCGACGTACAAGATGGCGGCCCTGCTGTGCGACGCCGAGCCGGTCATGGTGCCGCTGGACCCAGCGCGGGGCTGGCTGCCCGACTTCAGCCGCATCCCCGCCGACAAGCTGGCCCGCGCGACGATGCTGTGGGCCAACTACCCCAACAACCCGACGGGCGCCATCGCCGGCCTCGACGCGCTGGCCGAACTCGTCGCCTGGTGCAAGGCCCACGACGTGTGGCTCGCCTTCGATAACCCCTACTGCGACCTGGTCTACGACGGCTATGTCGCGCCAAGCATCCTCAACGTGCCGGGCGCGAAGGACATCGCGGTCGAGTTCAACTCGCTGAGCAAGACGTACAACATGGCCGGCTGGCGTATCGGCATGGCCGTCGGCAACGCCCGCGCCCTCGAAGCCCTCAACCGCGTCAAGAACAACGTGGACACTGGCATCCCAAATGCTATTCAGTATGCTGCGGCGGCCGCCCTGACCGGCGACCAGGGCTGGCTCGAAGCGCGCAACGCCATTTACGCCAGCCGACGTGACGTCGTCGTGCGCGGGCTAAACGCGGTCGGGCTAAAGGCCGACCTGCCCAAGGCGACGCTCTATGTCTGGGCGCGGGTGCCGCAAGGTTGGGACGATGACGCCTTCGCCATGTACGCCCTGGAGCAGGCCGGGGTGTGGCTGACGCCGGGCCGCGAGTATGGCGACCAGGGCAAGGGCTTCCTGCGGGCGTCGTTGGCCGTCACCGAGGCCGACCTGGACGAAGCCATGAGCCGCCTCAAGACGCTGGACTTGGCGCCGGTGCATGCGTGACCCCCGACGGAGGACGGAGGACCAAGGACGGAGACGTAATGCGTAATGCGTGATGCGTATTCCGTATTTCGTATTTCGTATTCCGTCGTCCGTCCTCCGTCCTCCGTCGAGAAAGGATTTACAGAACGAATGTCGAATCGAATGGTCGAGACTGCCGTCCCGCGCCAGAAGGCGGTGGTGGTCGGGGTCGAACTCAAGCGCGGCGAGCCGCTGTTTAGCCTGGACGAGTCGCTGGATGAACTGGCCGCCCTCGCCAAGACCGCTGGCCTGGATGTCGTGGCCCGCACCAGCCAACGCCTGGACCACCCCAGCCCGGCCACCTACGTCGGGAAGGGCAAGGTCGAGGAGATTCAGTTGCTCAAACGCGAGAGCGGCGCGGAGGTGGTCGTCTTCGACGACGAACTATCACCCGGCCAACAGCGCAACCTGGAGGAGGCGCTCGGTGGGCTGGTCCTGGATCGCACGGCCATCATCCTGGACATCTTCGCCCAGCACGCCCGCACGCGGGAGGGCAAGCTCCAGGTCCAGCTGGCCCAGTACGAGTACCGCCTGCCGCGCCTGACGCGCATGTGGACCCACCTGGCGCGCCAGACGGGCGGCGCGTCGGGACGCGGCGGCTCGGGCGGCGTCGGGCTGCGCGGCCCAGGCGAGACGCAGTTGGAAGTGGACCGCCGCGAGATTGGCCGTATCATCGGCCACCTCAAGCACGACCTGGAAGATGTGCGCAAGCAGCGCGCCCTCCACCGCCGCCAGCGCCAGCGGTCCGATATTCCCGTTGTCGCCATCGTCGGCTACACCAACGCCGGCAAGTCCACCCTGCTCAACTCGCTGACGGGCGCCGATGTGCTGGCCGAGGACATGCTCTTCGCCACCCTTGACCCGACGACCCGCCGCGTCAAGCTGCCCGGCGGCCGCGAGGCGCTGTTCACCGACACTGTCGGCTTTATCCAGAAGCTGCCGACGCAGTTGGTGGCCGCCTTCCGCGCCACGCTGGAAGAGATCACCGAGGCCGACATTATCCTGCACGTCGTTGACATAACCCAGGAGAATGTTGAGGAGCAGTGGCAGACGGTCGAGGACATCCTGGACGACCTGGGCGTGTCCCAGTTCCCGTCGGTCATCGGGGTCAACAAGATTGACCGGCTTGGCGAGGCGGTGGCCGCCACGCAGGAGACCGAGTTCGGCCTGAAGATTACGCCGGCCCCGGCCCTGGCGGAGGAGCGCCTCCAGGACTTCCTGCGCGCCCACCCTAATAGCGTCGCCATCTCGGCTGAGCAGAAGATCGGTTTCGAGCCGCTGCTGGAGGCGGTGGAGCAGGCGCTAAGCGAGCGCCTCGTCCACGTGACGGTCCACATCCCCTACGACCGGGGCGACCTGGTGTCGCTGGTGCACGAGCGCGGTGAGATTGAGCAGGAGGACCACACGCCGCGCGGTACGCGCCTCCAGGCGCGCATTCCGCGCTCCATGCGGCCCCTGGTGCAGGAGTTCGAGGGCTAGACTGTGGGGTGATGATGAGCCAGATGGTACAGGCCCACGATGTGCGGAGCGAGCCAGAGCTTGGCTTGACGCTGGGTGACCTTTACCGCCTGAGCGTCGAGCAGTACGAGCAGATGGCGCGTCACGGTATTCTGAAAAGTGGTGACCCAATTGAACTACTTGGGGGCTTGCTGGTCCTCAAGCGGTTTGATTTTGACGCCTATCCGGAGACGCCCGATGGCGACGTTCCCATCCCATCGCTCTACCGCCTTAGCGTGGAACAGTATGAACGCATGGCGAGGCTGGGCATCCTGAAGGACGGCGAGCCTGTTGAACTCCTCGACGGCTTACTGGTCACGAAAATGACAAAGAATCCGCCGCATACTGTCGTCACTCTCCTAACGCGGACCGCCTTGGAGCGCCTACTCCCCGCAGGCTGGTTTGTAAGTTCGCAGGAGCCAGTCCAGGTGGGGCAGAGCGAGCCTGAACCTGACCTGCTGGTTGTCCGCGGGCATATCCGTGACTACATCCGCCGGCACCCCCAACCGCAAGACGTGGCCCTGGTCATCGAAGTTGCCGATGCGACCCTACGTCGTGATCGCGTGACTAAAAAGCGGGACTATGCCCGAGCTGGTATCCCGGTCTATTGGCTGATTAATCTGCGGGCCAGCCTGATCGAGGTCTACACCGACCCCAGTGGCCCGACCGAAAAGCCGACTTATCGCCAGCGTCAGGACTACGGGCTGGACGACGCGGTGGGGGTTGTCATCGAGGGGCGGGAAGTGGGGAGCGTGGCGGTGAGCGAGTTGTTGCCTTAGGCGAAGAGGATGGAAGTAGCCTAACACAGAGCAGGCCCAAAACGTTTAATGGGGTAGGGACTGGCTGTTTACCCCGTGCACGCCACCCAGTACTGGGTGGCGTTTTACTTTCATCAGTCTTCTGCTTGACAGTCAGGACCAATAAGAGTATCATTCCACACGCTACGTCCGTCGTTGCCTGCCCTGCTTACGAAAGGACCATGACCATGAAGCCTGTTCAGACTGTGCTCGCCGCCCTGGTCATCCTTGCCCTCGCCCTGCTGCTGCCCTCGGCCCACCTTGACGCCTACGGCGTGGCCCCGGCCCATGCGGAGAGCGGCGCTCTCGAGCCCGCCCTCGCCCCGGCTGCCACGCCACCCGCCGGCCCGCCCGTGCGTGGCGTGAAAGGCGACCTGTGGGCCGACCTGATCATCGGCCAGCGCGACTTCAGCCAATTCACCCCCAACGAGGTCGTCCCCTACAAAGTCTTCAACCCGAGCGGCGTCATCGTAGACCGCTCGGTCAGCCCCGGCCGCGCCTACGTCTGGGACGGCAACAACAGCCGCGTCCTGGGCCTGGACCTGGCGACGTGCTACGCCAACCCCGGCGCGTGCCAGGCCAGTGTGGTGCTGGGTCAGCCGTCGGGCTGGGACAACTCGGCCTGTAACGGCGATAGCGGTTTCCAGAACTATCCCAACCGCGCCCCGGCCAGCGCGTCCACCCTGTGCGGCATTCCGGAGGATACCCTCTCCATCCTGGAGAACAAGTCGCAGGTCAGCATGGCGGTGGACGCCAGCGGCAACCTGTACGTGCCTGACGTCTTCAATAACCGCGTCCTGAAGTACATCAGCCCGTTCACCACCGACACGGTCGCTGACGAGGTATGGGGCCAGGCCGACTTCACCGGCAACGCCTGCAACCGAGGCATGGGGACGGCCAGCGCGAACACCCTCTGCTTCTGGGACGGCTCGACCGGCGGCAATGCCGGGGTCGAGCTAGACGCGGCAGGCAACCTGTGGATCGCCGACACCGCCAATCACCGCGTGCTGCGCTTCCCGAAGGACACGCAGAGCGGCGTCATCGCCAAGACGGCCGACATGGTGCTGGGCCAGAGCAACTTCAGCGGCCGCACGGCCGGCGGCGCCCTCAACCAGATGGCGAACCCTGGCTCGCTGCGCTTCGCCCCCAGTGGGGCGCTCTACGTCCTCGATCCGGGCTACTGGGGCAACACCGACAACCGCCGCATCCTCGTCTTCGAGCCGCCCTTCTCGACGGGCATGAGCGCGAACCGCACCTTTGGCCAAAACTTCCAGTCCGTGGATAGCAGTCCCACCTCGCTGGAGGTGGACCCCGAGGGCGCGGGCGTCTGGGTCCTCGACGCCCGCAACTCGATGCTCGAACTGTGGGACTGGGACGGCGTCACGGTCAAGAAGGTGCTGGGCAAGGACACCTACCGCCTGGGCCGCGAGGGCGGGAGCGTCATGTCAGACGCCCTGGGCGGCTTTGGCTTCGATACCTCCAATAACCTGCTCACCGCCCACCTGGGCTATATCCAGGACGTGCTGCGCTTCCCGGCCCCCATTCCCACGCCCCAGACCGGCGTGGTCTATCAGGCCGACAAGACGCTGTTCTCCCCGCCGTATAGCTACAACCTGGTCAGCACGCGGCGCCTGCCGTCCTTGACCGGGGTGGCGACCTACGGCAACCAGCTCATCGTCGCGGACGGCTCGCGCCTCCTGTTCTGGAACGACGTGCGCACGCTCATTAATGGGCAGAGCGCCGACGGTTTCATCGGCCAGACCGACTTCCAGTACCAGCCGACGTGCTGCCTGTTTATCAAGCCCGACGCCTCCCGCCTGTGGGTGATTGATAACTACGGCAATGTGGATACCTATCCCCTCCCGCTGACCGTCGGCGCGTCGCCCACCCGTGTCATCAACGCCCAGGCGACCCTCTCCGTCCTCGGCGGCGGGTCGCTGACCCTCAAGCGCAACCTGGACGGCCTGGCGCCGCTGCCCGATGGCTCGGCCCTCTGGCTGAGCGACCACGACAACCACCGCGTCATCCGCATCCGCAACCCCCTCACCACGCCCGTCGTAGATGTGGTTCTCGGCCAGACTACTCCCAGTGGGACGCTGTGTAACCGAGGCCAGGTGACGCCGCCCATCAGCGACCAGAGCCACGGCGACATGCTCTGCTCCCCCGGCTCCCTGTCGCTCGACCGCCTGGGCAACCTGTTTGTGTCCGACCACAGCCTGGAGGTGGAGGGCAACTACCGCCTGCTCGAGTTTGACCAGGCGCTGTTCCCGCCCAACCCCGCAACCGCCCTCTTCGCGCCCTCGGCCACCAAGATCTTCCCGTACCAGAACGCCCAGCCGTCAGCCACGTTCGAGACAGCCTTCGACTCGGCCAACCGCATGGCGGTCGGGTACAATGGCTACCTCGGCGGGCGCTTCGTCGGCGTCTACGCCGACCCGCTCGGCCCGTCGCTTAATCCGAGCGCCTACCTGGGTGACTACAGTTCGATGCCCTACAAGGCGGCCTTTGACCAGTACGACAACCTCTACGTCGCGGAACAGAACCGCATGCGCGTCCTGATCTACAAGGGACCCTTCAACCTTCCGCTGCCCACGGCCGTGAAGCCCGCCGTCTTCCGCCAGGGCACCTGGTTCCTGCGCGACAGCCTGACCACGGGAGGCGCGCAGCAAGCTTTCAGCTATGGTACCGCCAGCGACATTCCGCTCATGTGCGACTGGGACGGCAACGGCTCCCGCACCGTGGGCGTCTACCGGCCCTCGACCTCGACGTTCTACCTGCGCAACACCAATACCACCGGTGTCTCGGACCTTGCCTTTGTCTACGGCGCGCCCGGAGATGTGCCGGTCTGCGGCGATTGGGACCTGGACGGCGTCCAGACCATTGGTGTCTACCGTCCGTCGAACAGCGTGTTCTACCTGCGCAACAGCAACACCACGGGCGTAGCCGATACAGTCGTCCTCTATGGGCAGGTGGGGGACACGCCGGTGGTGGGCGACTGGGACGGCGATGGCCGCGACACCGTGGGGGTGCGGCGCGGGGCTTCCTGGTATCTCAGAAACAGTAACACGACCGGCGCCTCTAACGTGGCCTATACCTTTGGGCTGAACAGCGATGTACCCTTGCCGGGTGAGTGGGATGGGGCCAACGGCGCGACAGCCGGCGTCTTCCGCCAGGGGGCCTGGTTCCTCCGCAACAGCCACACCACCGGCGCGGCGGAGGTTCAGTTTACCTTCGGCGCGGCGGGCGACATCCCGCTCGTCTGGAAGTAGCGGCGCTTCAGGTGAGTACACGACAGGGCAGGTCAATACGACCTGCCCCGTCTGGCTTGGTAAGCCTCGCCTCGTCCATGCGCCTTGTCAACGCCGTAGGGCTTGCCAGACTTTGAAGGCCAGCCACGCCGGAACGGCAGTCATCACCAGGCCTACCACACGGGTTGTCGCATCATAAGTGGGGTCCGATGATACCGAAGTGACCAGGAGGAGGACGGCGAGCGCGACGAGGACAACCACAGCGGCATAGCCCAGCAGGCGAAGACGTGGGTCAGACGTCCATGCGGCCCATCGCGGCGATGCTTGGGGCGCGGCGTTGCTGGCGCTGCTGATGGACGGCCCGGGGGGTGGGGACGCAGGGCCAAAGAAGGCGGCGGGAGTTGGCGCAGCCGGCGCGGCGCCGGAGGTGGGTGAAGGGGGTGGGGCAATCGTAGGCTCGATCGTCGTGTTAGCCAGGCCAAGATCAGGCCGTCGTTGGGCAATACTGGCGACCAGGGCATCCAGGCTTTGTCGCTTGTCATGATACATCAGGAGGGAGAGCAGGTCTTCGCGCTTCGTGTTGCCCTCCAGGTTATCCAGGTCCAGCCCCACATCGTACGCCAGCTCGCGCAGCTCGGTCCGGTCGAGGCGGGCGTCTAGCAGGTCAAGCAATTGCTGGCGGGTAATGGTTGGCATGCCGCTCCTCAGTTCCACCGTGGAAAGTGTCCTTGCATTGTGAGGTGGTAGTGTAGCACACTCTAGGAATGTGTCAATTTACCCTGACCAGCTCTCCTATCGAGCTTTACATAAGTATTATCTAGAACAAGTCATCGGTTAGACCCACCTCTAGTTCGTCCAGGACATAGTGGCGCACCGTGGTATCAATCCGCTTGTGTCCCAGGGCTTTCTGCGCCTTCCGCACATCCTTTTGGGCAAGCTGTGTGCCCACGAAGCGGCGGAAGTCGTGCGGCTTGATATGGCTGAGGCCCACCTGGTCGGCGTAGTGCTGGACGACCTGCCACGCGCCAACCGCGCTAATGGGCCGAGCCGTCAAGCGGTGGCCCCGCCCCTCAAAGCTCGTGAAGATATAATCGCTCTGGACAGGACGCCGCTCCAGCCAGGCCGTGATGAGGCGCTGTGCCTCGCGGCTCAGCGGGGCATCGCGCGGCTGCTCGTCGTTCTTGCCGAGGATGCTCAGCACGTACCCGCCCTTTTTTGACATAATCTGTCGGCTGGTGAGGGTTGCTGCCTCAACCACTCGCAGCCCACTGCCTGCAAGGGTGTAGAGGAGAGCCGCGTCACGTGCGCCGATCAGTGTGGCCCGATCCGGGGCCTCGCACAGACGCCGCATATCGTCGGGGCTGATGGCCGTGCGGGCGTTGGCCTTGAGACGCTGGCGCAGGGCCTGGGTTTTGACGCCATCCACCGCATCGAAAGCGTCCGCGATTCCGTCCTGTTTTATGTAGCCTTGATTGACCCCTTCCCGAATCACGCGCTTGACGGCGCTCAACATCCGATTGATCGTGTTAGGGGAATACTGGGTATCACTGGCAAGATGGGCGCGCCAGCGAGCCAGGGTTGCCGCGTCTAGCGCCAGCGCCGCCCCGCCGGCGAACTCCAGGTCAGCGCGGAAGTCACGCTGATACATCTTGATGGTCGAAGGCGTCAACTGCCCCGCCAGGATACCGACGTCGGGCAGGACCAGGTCGTCCTCGCCCTGTTTGATTATGTCATGTGCCATGCGTCCTCGCTATAGCTTAATAAAAGGGTCATTTAATTAAGCTAATTATAACCGCTAATGATAGGGTTGTCAAGACCCTTTTTGCCTCATCAGCGCCGCTGTTTGCGCCTGGTTCGCAGCAATGCTACAATTCTATCTCTGAGGTTTTGCGACCGCGCCGTTGACGGCCGCCGCCAGCCAGCGCGCGACCCTGTTCCAGTCTGAGAGGTTACCTATGCGCGAGTGGATTCGTACCGCCATCCTCGCCGTCTTGCTGGCCGTCATTATCACCGCCTCGTTCGCGGCAGGATTTATGTCAAATACCATCCTGGCGCGGACGGGCAATGTGCCGGCCCTGGCCGCCCTCGGCGTGGATGTGGGCCAACTCTTGCGCAAGGACCAGCCCGACAAGTTCAGCGTCTTCTGGGAGGCGTGGGGCACGGTCCAGCGCGAGTTCTACGGCCAGGTGCCCGACGACCAGGGCGTGACCTACGGGGCGATCAAGGGCGCGCTGGGAACCCTCAATGACCCCAACACCGTCTTCCTGGAACCCCGCGCCGCCTCCATGGAACGCAGCGAACTGGCGGGCCAGTTCGAGGGCATCGGCGCGACGGTCCAGACCAACCAGCAAGGACAACTGGTCATTGTCAGCCCCATCGCCGGCTCGCCGGCTGAGAAGGGCGGGCTGAAGCCCAATGATATTATCCTGAAGGTGGACGGGCGCGAGATCACCGGCATGGACCAGAACGATGCCGTCCTGCTCATTCGCGGCCCCAAGGGCACGTCGGTGACGCTGACGGTCCAGCGGGCGGGGCAGACGTTCGAGGTCGCCCTGGTCCGCGCGCCTATTGAGACACCGACCGTCACCTGGCGCACGCTGGACGAGAACGGCATGCCGACGGTCGGCTATATTCGCCTGACGCTGTTTGGCGAGCGCTCGCCGGCCGAAATCCAGCGCGCGATCAAGGAACTGCGCGACAAAGGGGTGAAGGCGGTCATCCTGGACCTGCGTAACAACCCTGGCGGCTTCCTGAACGCCGCCCTCGACATCGCCAGCCAGTTCATCGGCGACGGCATTATCGCCTACGAGCGGCACAGCGACGGCAAGGAAGAGGCGTTTCCGGCCCGCACGGGCGGCGTCGCCACCGACTTGCCCGTCGTCCTGCTCGTCAACGGCGGCAGCGCCAGCGCGTCCGAAATCCTGTCGGGGGCCATCCGGGACCGCAAGCGCGGCATCCTGATTGGCTCCAAGACCTACGGCAAAGGCTCCGTCCAGAACGTCCATCAGCTCTCCGACGGCTCGACCCTGCATGTCACCGTCGCCCATTGGCTCACGCCCGACAAGCACGACATCTCCCAGGCCGGTATCCAGCCGCACATTGTGGTGGAGCCTTCGCCCGAAGCAGCCAAGCAGGGGCGGGATGAACCGTTGGAGCGCGCCCTGGAGTATCTCCGCACGGGCGGTTAAGCCCCCTATTCTCCCGAGAACATTATGTCTAATCAAGCTCAGGCAACGCGCGCCAATCGCACACTGGCCGAAAACCGCAAGGCGCGCCACGACTACTTCATAGACGAGACCTACGAAGCAGGCGTCGCTCTGACCGGCACGGAGATCAAGTCCATCCGCGCCGGCAAGGTCAACTTGCGCGATAGCTACGCCCAGGTCAAGAACGGCGAGATGTGGCTGTTCAACGTCCACATCGCCCCCTACGACCAGGCGGGCTACGCCACGCACGACCCGCTGCGGCCGCGCAAGCTCCTGCTGCATCGCAAAGAGATCAATCGCCTCGCCGGCGCCGTGACGGAGAAAGGTGTGGCCCTGGTGCCCCTCCGCGTCTACCTCAAGAACAACCGCGCCAAGGTGGAGATCGCCCTGGCGCGGGGCAAGAAGACTTATGACAAGCGCGACTCGATTGCGGAACGCGACGCGAAGCGGGAGGTCGAGCGCGCCTTACGCGAAAGGGAGCGCCAGTGATGACGTCAGTGGCGGATAGTGGCCCCACCTCCACCGAGGCCAGGCGTATTCTGGTCATCGAAGATAACCAGGCAACATCCGACCTGGTCTTTGAAGTACTCAACCAGGAGGGCTACGAGGTTCTACGCGCGGCGAGCGGCGAAGCGGGCATGGCGCTGATGGAAGAGCAGCGGGCCGACCTGGTCTTGCTCGACCTGATGCTGCCGGGGATTGACGGGTTTGAGGTATGTCGGCGGCTCAAGGCGCGCTGGAGCGACGGGGAAGGCCAGTTCCTCCCCATCGTCATGCTGACCGCGCGCGGGTCGAACCAGGACGTGGTGGCCGGTCTGGAGGCGGGCGCCGACGAGTACCTGCGCAAACCGTTTGAGATTGACGAGCTACTCTTGCGTGTGCGCGCTATGCTGCGCATTGTCGAGAACGAGCGCGCCCTGGCCCGCCGCAACCACGAACTCGAAGCGGCCTACTCCCAGGAACGCGACACGCGCCGCCAGCTCGAAGCCCTGGAAGCCGTCACCGCCGTGGGGCTGGCTGACCTGGCGCTGGAGCCAATGCTCCAACGCCTGATTGATACCATGTGCCACGTCGCCCACGCCGACGCCGGGGCCATCTTCCTGCGCGAGAGCGACTCGACCCGCCTGAAGGTCGCCGCGTCGGTGGGCATATCGCGTCTCAGCGCCAAGGAGCCAACCAACGGGTTGAAGGCCTTTGTCCAGCGCATCGGCCAGACCGGTCAGACGACGCAGATTACCCGCTCCGTGCCGAGGGGCGAACTGGACGGCGCGGGCGAGGAGCGGGTGCTGCTGGGAACGCCCCTGGCGGGTCGGGGGGGCTGGCTGGGGGGGCTCGTGCCGCACCCCTGGACCCCGCCCCCCCGTCTCGGCGCGGCCGTGGGGGTGCGGGGGGGCGGGGGGGGGCGCGGGGGTCGCGCGGCCGTTCGGGTTTCGGGCGGACCGGCGCTCCGCGTACCCTTTAGCCGTGTCGCTCGGCAAACGCATCCTCGAGAGCCGCCTCGCCCTCGCCGTCACCGGCGTGCTGCTCCGGGTCGTGCGCTGGATCTGCATCG
>CAZFUK010000117.1:0-2517 GCA_964522005.1 uncultured Anaerolineales bacterium
GACTGGAACACGGACGCGGTGGACACGGCGGGGGCGATACGCGGCAACCTGTGGTATCTGCGGAACAGCAACAGCACGGGTATTGCGGACATCAGCTTCCAGTACGGCGCGCCCGGCGACACCATGCTCGTCTGGCGCTAGAACAGTAGGCAGTAGGCAGTAGGCAGTAGGCAGTAGGCAGTAGGCAGTAGTCAGACGGAGGACAGACTACTGTCTACTGTCTACCGACTACTGTCTACCGACTACTGTCTACCGACTACTGTCTACCGACTACTGACTACTGCGCAACTGGACAAATCGCCGCGCCCGGCCTACAACTTAGCTATGAACAACTCGTCTGCCTCCCAAGTGGCCCAGACCGTCAACCGCGCTGTCGCCTGGTCCGCCCGGCACTGGACGCTGTGGCTCAACGGCGTGGTGGCCTTCTACATCGCCCTCGCCTTCAGCGCGCCCCTGCTCATGATGGCCGGGCTGGACGGCCCGGCGCGGTTGATCTATCTCGCCTTCCGCGCGACGTGCCACCAGCTCCCGCAGCGTTCGTTTTTCCTGGACGGGCCGGCCATCGCCTATCCCTTCCAGACCATCGCGCCGCTGACGGGGGCGAGGGAGCCGCTGGAACTGTTCTGGCATCCCATCTACGACGCCAGCCTCGGCCTGGGCTACCAGGTCGCCTTCTGCGAGCGCGACACGGCCATCTACCTGGCGATTCTCGTCACCGGCCTGCTCTACACCTTGACCGGGCGGCGCTGGCGGCGGCTGCCCTGGTACGTCTTCATCCCGTTCGTGATACCCATCGCCATTGACGGTCTCTCTCAGTTGCCTGGCTGGCGCGAGAGTACACCTCTGCTACGCGTCCTGACCGGGGCCATCTTCGGCGTCGGCGTCGTCCTCGTCGCCTACCCCCATCTCAATCAGGCCATGCGGGACATTGTGAGCACCCTCCCCGATAAGGATGGCACGCAATTTGCAGGGTAGAGCGTGTCCGAGGCGCAACGCCGTTGAGACTCGGACGTATACCAAGTGAGAGGGCCGTGTGGCTCTCATCGCCATCCATCCTCATCTACTAACTTCAAGGAGGCAACTATGGTGGGTGATCTGATTTGGTGGATTGTCCTCGGGGCTTTGGCGGGTTGGATCGCCAGCATGATCATGGGCACCAACCGCCAGCAGGGCCTGCTGATGGACATCGTCGTGGGCATCGTGGGCGCGATTATCGGCGGCTATGTCGTCTCGTTCTTTGGCCTGGGCGCCGGCGGCTTCATCTGGTCGCTGCTCGTGGCGGTGCTGGGCGCCGTCATCCTGCTCTGGATCATGCGCATGGTCCGCGGCCGGGCCTAACCTGTCTCTCGGCCTGGGGTTGGCCTCCGCCACCCCAGGCCATTTTTAGTTTCCCATTTTCGCCTAATCCTGGTATACTAAATCAATCGGTCGAGCGCACGGCGGCGTATCTTTGGGGCTGCAAAAGCGTACCTATCAGTAGCACGCCGCGGTTGATTCTGTCCGCAAGGAGACACGGTTATGGCACGCTGGCTGATTGGCCTCGCGTTTACCTTATTTCTTGTCCTGGTGGGAGGCATGACCCAGTGGGCGCTCGCGGCGATGGACAGCGTGGGCGAGACCGCCGGGCGGCCGGCCTGGCAGGGCTACCCCCTCGTCACCGACACCCCCATCCCCGCCTATCCGATTGACAAAGATACAGCGACGCCGACCCCAACCATCGACCCTGCCAAGGCGGCCCTCCAGGTCACGGCCAGTGTCACCCCCCAGGCGTCGGTGACGTCGATCCCCGGCGCCGGGTTCACGGCCACCGTCGCCCCCACCCGCACTTCGACCCTGATTGTGTCGCCGTCGCCCACGCCCCTGCGTACCTTCACGCCGTCCCCGACGGTCCAGCCCCTGCCCAGCCTGACCGTGACGCCCATTCGCGTCACCGGTCTGCCCGTGCCGGGCCCGGGCGACCGCCTGCCCTCGACGGGTGGTTCGATGCTCTCGCTCCTCACCGGTCTCCTGGCCTCGGGTGGGCTGGGCGGCCTGCTATTCGTCCTGGGGCGGCTGCTCAAGCGACGCGCGTGAGGCGCCCGTGACAGGCCATTCCGCCAGGCCGCTCGGCCGGCTCGGGGACTTCCTCAGCCTGCTCGGTCTGGCGATGATGCTGTTTAGCGGCTACGTGGTCTGGCAGGAGGGGGCGACCGCGCTGTTCGTGACGCTCAACCCTAACCCGGCCAGCTACGAGCGTCGGCTGGGGCGGGCCTCGCAGCCGCCCTCCTCACAACGGGCCGCCCTGCTCGGCGAGCTGTACCGCTACACACCCACGCCAGGGCCGACCCGCCCGGTCACGCCGACGCCCGCCGCGACCTCAACGCCTGGCCCACCGACCGCCACCCCGGCTCCGGCCTCCGCCGGCCCCGTCGCCCGCCCCCCCCCCCCCCCGCCGGCCCCCCCCCCCCCCGGCCGCCCCCCCCCCCCCCCCCATGGACTACCCCGCCGTGGTGTTGGCCGGGGAGTGGGGGAGGGGGG
>CAZFUK010000117.1:2527-11699 GCA_964522005.1 uncultured Anaerolineales bacterium
CGAGCCGCCCACCCGCATTCTCATCCCCAGCATTGGTGTTGACAGTGAAGTGGTCGAGGTGGGTTTTAACCTCGTGGACGAGAACGGCGTCCTGACGCGCGAGTGGGTCACGGCGGACTACGGCGCGGGGCACCACACGGGCAGCGCGGACCCAGGCGCCCAGGGGAATGTGGTGATTTCGGGCCACAACAACATCTATGGACGTGTGTTTCGGCTGCTGGAGCGCGTCAAACCCGACGACGAGGTGATTCTGGAGACGGCGACCGGCCGCCGCTACCGCTACATGGTGCAGGAGCAGGTGATTGTGCCGGAAGCGGGCGTGAGCCAGGCGAAACGCCAGGCGAACGCCGCCTACATGGCCCCGACTGACGACGCGCGTCTGACCCTGATTAGCTGCTGGCCGTATTGGACGAATACCCATCGCGTGATTGTGGTGGCCCAGTTAGTGGAGTAAGCATTATGGCACAAACACCCATTGTCGCCCTGGTGGGGCGGCCCAACGTTGGAAAATCCACGCTCTTCAATCGTCTGATTGGCGAGCGTCTTGCCATTGTGGAGGACCTGCCGGGCACGACCCGCGACCGCCTCTACGGCGAGGCCGAGTGGGCGGGCGTGCCCTTCATCGTCGTGGATACCGGCGGGCTGGCCGACGACCCTACGGACAATATGCTCACTTCTATCCGCGCCCAGGCCGAAGTGGCGATGGACGAGGCCGACGTCATTGTCTTCCTGGTGGACGCCGTGGCCGGGCTGACCGCGTCGGACAGCGACGTGGCCGACCGGCTGCGCCTCGCTAAGAAGCCGGTCGTGGTGGCCGTCAACAAGGCCGACAACCCGGCACGCCGCCAGGACGCCGTCGAGTTCTTTGAGCTGGGCCTGGGCGAACCGTTTCCCATCTCCGCCCTGCACGGCACGGGCACGGGCGACCTGCTCGACCGGGTCGTGGAGAACCTGCCGGTGACGCCGGAGGACGAAGAGGACGAGACGATGAAGATCGCCATCGTCGGCCGACCCAATGTCGGCAAGTCGTCCCTGCTCACCCGGCTGCTGGGCGAGGAGCGCTCCATCGTCAGCGACATTCCCGGCACCACGCGCGACGCCATTGACACCCGCATTCGCTACGAAGGCCAGGACATCACCCTGATTGACACGGCTGGCATCCGACGGCGCGGCCGCATCGAGCAGGGCATCGAGAAGTACAGCGTGCTCCGCTCCATGCGCGCCATCCAGCGCGCCGATGTCTCGCTCCTGCTCCTCGACGCGCCCGAAGGCATCACCGCCCAGGACGCCCACGTGGCGGGCTACATCCTGGAAGAGGGCAAGAGCGTCGTAGTGATTGTCAACAAGTGGGATTTGTTGGAGAAGGATTCCAGTACGCTCAACGAGTACGCGGCCAAAGTGCGGCGGGAACTCAACTTCCTGGACTACGTGCCGGTGCTGTTCATCTCGGCCAAGACGGGGCAGCGCGTGAACCAGGTACTGCCCACGGCCCTGCGCGTCTACGAGGCCCGCTTCCAGCGCATCGCCACCGCCGAACTCAACCGCCTGCTGCGCGACGCCACCTCGCACCACGCCCCGCCCACCAAGGGCGGCCAGCGGCTCAAGTTCTACTACGGCACCCAGGTGGGGGTGGACCCGCCGCGCTTCGTGTTCTTCGTCAACGACCACCGTCTGGTCCACTTCACCTACGAGCGCTACCTGGAGAACCTGCTGCGCGAGCGGTACATCTTCGAGGGCACGCCCATCCGCATTACCTTCCGCACCCGCGAACGCGAGGACCGCAAGGCGAAGGCATAACGTGTGGTGCGTAATACGTATTTCGTAGTGCGTATTTCGTATTCCGTATCCCAGAAATACGAAATACGCACTACGAAATAGGGTCTTACCGCTTCTGCGCCTCCAGGTAGGCCACTAGGTCGTTGATCTGGGCCTGGGGCAGGGTGGCGAAGGTCTTGGGCATGATATTGGGCTGGAAGTTGGGCACGATGTAGGCGTTCGGGTTGGTAATCGACTCGACCAGGTACTGCCCGGCGGTATAGCCCGGCTTGCGCGTCGCCGCCAGGTTGCCAATGTTGCCCAGCGGCGGGCAGGTGGCCGCCTCAGACACGCCGGGGATGGCGTGGCACGAGTTGCAGGCCAGCGAGGCGAACAGCCGCCGACCGTTGGTCGCGTTGCCCGCGCCCGGCTCGGCCGGTGGGCCGGAGGGCGTCGGCGGCTCAGGCGCGGCGGTGCCCTGTGGGCGCGGCGTCGCGGTGTTGACGGAGACAACAACGCCCTTCGAGGCGGCCTCGGCCGTCGCGGCCTGCGCGGCGCGGCGCGGCATCTCGGTCAAGGCCACGCTCAGCGTCTCCTCGGGCCGCCCGGCCAGCGTGCCCGCGCCGATGACCAGGGCGAGTAGAAGCGCGATGACAGAACTCAGGATAACGGTGGTGGGGACATCGCCCCGCTGTACAGGCTCAGGCGTGTTGGATGCCACGGCCGGACCTCCCTAACCAGGAATAACAGTGCAGGCGCCGACGGGAACAGGCTGGGCTGTCTTCGGCGGCGTGATTATAGCATGGCCCCCTTTTATAGGCAACAAAATGCGCTTTGACGTGTTTACCCTGTTTCCGGCCATGTTCGACGGGCCGTTTGGCGATAGCATCATCAAGCGCGCCGTCGCCGCCGGTCAGCTCGAGGTTCACATCCACAACATCCGCGACTACGCGGCCGGCAAGCACCGCGTCACCGACGACTACCCCTACGGCGGGGGCGGGGGCATGGTCATGAAGCCCGACCCCATCTTCGCCGCCGTCGAAGCCGTCCTAGGCCCGGAACCGCGCGCCGCCGCCCCGATTATCCTCACGGACCCCCAGGGGCGCCAGTTCAGCCAGGCGGTCGCGGCCGAGTTGGCCGAGCTGCCCCGCGTGGCCCTGCTGTGCGGCCACTACGAAGGGGTGGACGAGCGGGTGCGCGAGTACCTGGTGACGGACGAGATGTCCATTGGCGACTACGTGCTGACCGGCGGCGAACTACCGGCCATGATTATCGTGGACGCCGTGGCCCGCCTGCTGCCTGGGGTCCTGGGCAATCCGATGGGCGCGGTCCAGGACTCCATCGCGTCGGGGCTGCTGGAAGGGCCGCAGTACACCCGCCCGCCGGAGTTTCGCGGCTGGCGCGTACCCGACGTGCTGCTGTCCGGCCACCACGCCGAGGTCGCGCGCTGGCGCCGCCGCCAGGCCCTGCGCCGCACCCGCCAGCGCCGCCCCGACCTGCTGGCCCGCGCCGACCTGACCGCCAACGATTTCAAGCTGCTGGCCGAGTTGGAAGGGGAAGAAGCGTGAAAATTTGTGATTCAGGATTGACTATGTTATACTTATCGCTTGTCAATCGGCACGCGAGGGTAAATTCATGAGCTACGATCTTCTTCAATCGGTTGAGGCCTCGGTCAAGGTTAACTCGAACGTTCCCGAACTGCTGTCGGGCGACACGGTTCGCGTTTTCTTCAAAATTATCGAGGGTGGCAAGGAGCGCATCCAGCGCTTCGACGGGGTGGTGATGCGTCTGCGCGGGGGCGGCGTCAACGCCTCCTTCACCGTGCGCCGCATCGGCGCGGACGGCGTCGGGGTCGAGCGGACTTTCCCCTTCCGCTCGCCGCGCATTGACCGCGTCGAAGTGGTGCGCCATGCGCACGTGCGCCGCAAGAACCTGTACTTCCTGCGCGAGCGGCGCGGCAAGGCTGCCCGCCTGCGCGACCGCCGCAGGGCGCTGCCGGGCGCGAACAAGCGCGCGGCGGCGGCGCTGGCGGCCAAGCAAGTGCAGCCCCAGGTCGCCCCGCCCCAGCCCCCCGTCGTTCCCGTGGTGCCCGCCACCGAGACCCCGACCGACACGCAAGAGTAAACCGCCAGGAAACCCGTTTTCAAGCCGAAAACGGGTTTCTGCTCTCTCCCTCCCCTGGCATGACTTCAACCGCCTTCCCCACCCTGGACACCGAGCTGGCCCTGGCCGACGCGGTCGGCCCGCTCGTCGCCGGCCTGGACGAGGTCGGGCGCGGGGCGTGGGCAGGGCCGGTCGTCGCGGCGGCTGTCGTCCTGCCCCTGGACAACCCGGGGCTGACCGAGCGGCTGGCGCGGGTGCGCGACTCAAAGCTGATGACGGCCGCCGAGCGCGAGGCAGCCGTGCCCCTGATTCAGGAGGCCGCGCTGGCCGTGGGCGTGGGCATTGTGGAGGTGGAGGACGTGGACCGGCTAGGCATCCTGCCGGCGACCAAGGCGGCCATGCAGCAGGCCCTCGACCAGTTGACCCCGCCGCCGCATGCCCTGCTCCTCGACGCGGTCACGCTGCCCTGCGACCTGCCCCAGCGCGCCTTCCCCCGCGCCGACCGCCTGTGCCTCTCCGTCGCCGCCGCGTCGGTCGTCGCCAAGGTGACGCGCGACCGGCTCATGGCCGCCTACGACGCCGTCTACCCTGGCTACGGCTTCGCCCGCCACAAGGGCTACGGCACGGCCGCCCACGCCCAGGCCCTCCAGGCGCTCGGCCCCTGCCCCCTCCACCGCCGCTCCTTCGCCCCCGTCCAGGCCGTGCAACTGGCGCTAGGTATTCCATAGCGCGTGATTAGCATAGGAGGGTGAATGCCGTCCACTGATCCGAGGCGGGGGCTAGGGCGAGCGGGGGAAGACCTGGCCGTCAGGGCGCTCGAAGCGCGCGGCTACACCGTCCTCGGCCGCAACTGGCGCTGTCCCCACGGCGAGCTAGACATCATCGCCCGCGAGGGCGACTGCCTCGTGTTTGTCGAAGTGCGCACGCGGCGCGGGGGCTGGCGGGGCGCGGCGGAAGACTCGATTGGCCCGGCCAAGCAGCGCCGCCTGCTGGCCCTGGCCGACGCCTACCTTCAGGCCGAGCGCCTGCCCCTCGACGCCGCCTGGCGCATTGACGTGGTGACGGTCGAGATGGACCGGCGCGGCGTGCTGCTGCGGGTCGAGGTGCTCCAGGACGCCCTCGGCTGGCGCTAGCGGCGCGGCTCGTGGTGGCGCAGGACGATGCACGTCGTCACGCCGTGGGCGTAGAGCTTGCCGTGCTCGTCGTACAGCCGTCCCTCGGCCGTCCCAATCCGGCTCCCCAGGTGAATCACCTTCCCCTCACATAGGACTTTCCCCGTCGTCTGCGACATCGGCCGCACCAGGTTGACCTTCAACTCCACGGTCGTATACGTCACGCCGGCCGGCAGGAGCGACTGGACGGCGCAGGACATGGCCGAGTCGAGCAGGGTACACGCCAGGCCGCCGTGGACCGTGCCAATGGGATTGTAGTGGTACTCGGCCGGTTCGACGGAGAACAGGGCGCGGCCCTCGTCCGCCTCTTCCAGCCGCATCCCCAGCAGGGACGCGATGGGCGCCTGCGGTAACTCCCCGCGCGCGATACGGCGCAGAAACTCTAGCCCCGTCAGGTCGTGGAAGGCGGTGGCGGTGATGGTCGGGTCCTGCCAGGTGATGCTGCGCTGGCGCGGCGTGTCGCTCTGGTCACTCATGCATGCCTCACTGGTTTATGCTTGCCCGATGGGCGCGGACAGCGTCGTCAGCCCGCGCCGCGTTTCCAGGGTGAACGGCGTCCCGAGTCGGCGGAGCAAGCGCCGTATCCCGTCATTGTGGGGTAGTAAATAGCCCTTCACCGTCATTATACCCTCATCCCGCGCCACCTGCACAAGCTGGCGCAGCAGCGTGCTCCCGATGCCCTGGCGCTGATAGTCGTCCCGCACCACCAGCCCGATTTCGGCGCTGGTCGGCTCCTGGGTCTCGCGCACCCACTCGGCGACGGCAATCACCGCCTCGCCCTCCGGCTCCGACGCCACGACGACCAGCGCCGCCTGGGTCGTCGCGTCGCCTTCAGCCACCCGCCGCGCCTGCCGCCACGTCTCTTCCTCGGACATGCGGCCCTGGGGCGCCATAAAGCGCAGCTCGCGGCTTTCAGGCGAGAGACGGCGGTACAGGTCGGCGATGGAGCCGCTATCGTTGCGGGTGACCAGTCGAATAGCGACGGGGCGCCCCTGGCCGCCTGATGGTGTCTGGTTCAGAATAGCTGGCTGCATCGTTTACCTCCTGAAGCGAATACTCTCTAAATTACAGACCAACCGGTCTGTTTTTCGCGCAAAAAAAAGCGTCTCTCAATCCTCCGTCAGCCGCAAACTCGTCAGATACCCCCGCAGAAACGTGATGGCGCGCTGGACATAGACCGGGTCGCCGTAGAGCTTGCTCAACATAATCGCCCCCTCGATGGTCGCCACCATCAGTGTCGCTACCTCGTCGGGGACAACGTCGGGGCGGATCTGGCCGCGCTCGACCCCGCGTGTCACGTTCCGCCGCACCACGCCAAACCAGCCTTCGACGGCCTGGCGCGCGCGCTCGCGCAGGGCCGGGTGGGTATCGTCGGCTTCGATAGCCGTGTTGAGAATAGGGCAGCCGCCTGGCAGGGGGCCATCCTCGACCTGCCCACCAATGACTTCGACGAGCGTCAGCAGGCGATCCACCGCGTCGGTCTTACCCTGGAGCGCGTCGCGCAGCCGACCGGTCACCAGGCCAAAGGCATAGTCGAAGGCTTCCAGCGCGAGTTGATCCTTGCTCCCAAAGTGATTGTAGATGCCGCCCTTCTCCAGCCCGGTGGCCCGCATGATGTCGGACATGGAAGCGCCGAAGTACCCCTGCTGGTTGAAGACGGCGGCCGCCTGGCGCAGAATCGTCTCGCGTGTTTGCTCACCCTTGCTCATCATGCTCTCCGTTTTAGACCGATCGGTCTGAAAACAGTATACCAAACTGGGTGAAAAATGTCAAGGCCCCCCTTGACATTTTTCTCATTTAACCGTATATTACCATTGTAATCTATTTGAATGGTTGAGGTGGATAAAATGGACGAGTTCGTTCAAAATAGTCCCGACTTTGAGCCAGCCGAGGAGCTGGTGGTCGGCAGCCTGGAGACGCTCAGGGCCATCGCCGACCCGCTGCGGATTCGCGTCCTCGAAGCCTTCGCCAAAGCGCCGCGCACGGTCAAGCAGGCGGCGGCCGACCTCAAGCTGCCCCCCACCAAGCTCTACTACCACGTCAACGTGCTCGAAGAGCATGGGCTGCTGCGTGTGGTGGGAACGCGCGTTGTCTCGGGCATCATTGAGAAGTCGTACCGAACCGCCGCTAAGCGTATCCACAGCGACTCCCGCCTGTTCGCCTTGGAGGCGGAGGAGCGCAGCCAGGTGCCCGACGCCCTGCTGGGCGCGGTGCTGGACACGACGCGGGCCGACCTGAAACGCGAGATTGAGGCGGGGCGGCTCGACCCGGCGCCCGATGCGCCCATCACCCGCAGCGCGTTCATCGCCCGTGGTCTGCGCCCGCTGCCGCCGGACCAGGCGCGCGAGTTGACGCTGCGCCTGTCGCACCTGCTGGACGAGTTTGCCGCGTCAGAGGCGGACGAGGGGGGCGAGAATCAGGTCTACAGCCTGACCCTGGTCCTGTTCCCTATGGCCCAGTCCCTACCCGTTGAGGAGGACACGCATGTCAAACGCGACGCCGACCCCACCCGACCCGCCGAGTGAGACCGAGACGGGGAGCTTCGGCCCCCGCGACCTGCTGCGCCGGCCCGACTATCGCCGCCTGTGGCTCGGCCAGTCGGTCTCCGACTTTGGCGATAGCCTGACCAACCTGGCCCTGCTGATGCTGGTCAACCGTCTGACGGGTTCGACGGCGGCCATGGCGACAATGGTAATTGCCCTCGCCATCCCCCAGGTGACCTTCGGCCTGCTGGCGGGAGTCTACGTGGACCGCTATGACCGCAAGCGCATCATGCTTCTCTCCGACCTGCTCCGCGCCGTGCTCGTGCTGGGCTTCGCCACCGTCCACTCGGCCGACCAACTCTGGCTGCTCTATGCGGTTGGCGTGGCCCAGGGTACGGTCGGCACGTTCTTCAACCCGGCGCGCGGGGCGCTGCTGCCGCACCTGGTGCCAGAAAAGGGCTTGCTGGCGGCCAACTCTCTGTCCCAGACCAGCCGCATCGTCTTTGGGCTGTTGGGGACGGCGACGGCGGGCGTGCTGATTGGCACGCTCGGCCTTTTCTGGCCCGCCTTTGTCCTGGACGCGCTCACCTTCCTGGTCTCGTATGCCCTGGTCAGTCGCATTCAGGCCTCGGCCCCCGTTGTGGCCCAGGCTCCGGCGAGCGCGGGCGTGATTGTGGGTCAGTTGAGGGATGGGTTGGCCCTTATCTTCCGCAACCGTGTCCTGGTCGGGACGCTGGTGGCGGCGGCGGTGACGATGCTCGGGCTGGGTGCGCTCAATATCCTGATCATCCCGCTCATCCTGAACGACTTACAGGTTCCCGCGACGTGGTTCGGCCTGCTGGAACTCTCGCAGACCACGGCGATGGTACTCAGTGGGGCGTTGGTCGCCTTGGTCGCCAGCCGCTTCAAACCGACATGGATGGTGGCGGGCGGGCTGGTGCTGGTGGGCGTCGGCGTGGGGCTGCTGTCCATCGTGAGCAACATCTGGGGGCTGCTGGCCGTCCTGTTCCTGGTTGGCTGGGTCGTCACCCCGGTCAACGCCGGCGTGGCGACGCTGGTGCAGACGAGCGTGCCCCATGAGGTGCGCGGGCGAAGCGGCGCGGCGCTCAATACGCTGGTCCAGGTGGCGAACCTCCTGTCCATGGCGCTGGCGGGCGGCCTGGCCGAGCTTGTGGGCCTACGCAGCGTGTTTGTCCTGGGCGGCGCGCTGGCTGTTGTCGCCGGGGTGGCGTCGGCCTGGGTCTTCCGGGGCGCTGAGCAGCGGCTGCCGTGGGTCGGGGTTGCGGGTGTCTATTGGGGTTTGAAGGATAGCCCATACGGCTGGTACGGGCGATAGACCGGCGGCGGGAGGGGGGAGGCGGTTGGGGTGGGCGTGAGGGTGATCGTCGGCTCGGGCGTCTCGGTTGGCTCGGGCGTCTCGGTGGCCGTCGGGGCGAGGGTCGGTGTCGCCGTGGGTGTCAGCGTCGCGGTGGGGGTCTGGGTGGGTAGCGGGGTGTCGGTGGCTGTCGGGGTCAGGGTCGGGGTGGGCGTGGGTGTGGGCGTGGCGGGCGCCAGGACTTCGATGGCGCGGCTGGCCTGCCAGCGTTGCGCGCCCGACGCGGCGTTGACCGTGTAGGTGTAGACGCCAGGGGCTTCGGCGACGACGTTCCAGGTGGTCTG
>CAZFUK010000118.1:0-11673 GCA_964522005.1 uncultured Anaerolineales bacterium
AACAGGCTCAAGCGCACACTCAGGCTGTAGTACAGCCGTCCGGCCCCTGTCTTCTCTACCTGCAAGACATTCTCGCCCGGCGCCAGGTCCGCCCCGCGCAGCAGCAGGGGCGGGATGGGCTGTGTCGCGTTGGCCCGCTCCACGTGGCCCTGGGCCAGGACGACGCCAGCGCGGACGACGCGCCAGGTGTAGTCGGCGTCCAGTTCACCGCTGACCAGGATGTAGTCGGTCAGACCGAGGACCGCGAAGGCCGTAGCCTGGGTGGTGGACCAGCCTTGACCGCGCCGCTGGTCCATCAGCCAGCGCGCCGCGCCCGGCAGCAAGGGCGAGGCCGGGCGGACCTGGGCCAGCGCCCGCAGCGCCATGCCCGTGGTCTTCTCGTCTGACTGCATGGTGCGCCACAGGTAGGCGCTGTCCGTCGCGGCGGCCCAGTGGACGCGGCCCGCCGTCTCAATGGCCCGCGCGGCGAGCAGGTCGGCCGCCCGCTCCGCGCCCGCCGTGTCGCCGCCACTCCTGAGCGTCAGAGCGAGGGCGGCCAGGGCGAAGGCGTCCAGCCGGTCGGGTTGGGCCAGCAGGCCCCGCGACTGGGGGAGGTCGGAGCGGCCGCCGAGGGCCAGGACATAGAGGGCGTAGGCCCGCAGGCGTGGGTCGAGGCCGGCCTCGCCGGTCAGGTCGGGTGTGGCCGTCGGCGCGGGCGTGAGACCGGGCGCGGGCGTGGCGCGCGGGCCGGGGGTCGGCGTACGCGTGGGATCGGTTGGAGAGGCCGTCGCCAGGGCGGTCTGAAGCCAATCGAGACCGCGCTGGAGGACGGCATCGGACACGTCGAAGCCGGCCGCCCTGACCTGGAGCAGGCCGAACAGGACATAAGTGGTCTGATAGACCGCCGAGTCGTCGTCGTACCACCAGCCCCAGCCGCCGTCGGGGCGCTGGAAGCCATAGAGCCGCTGGAGGCCGTCGGCCATGATGTCGGGCAGGCGGCGTTCGAGGTCGGGGTTGCTGATACCCAGGCGGCGGTAGGTCTGGGCGACGGCGGCGTTGGGCAGCACGCGGCTCATGGTCTGCTCGACGCAGCCATACGGATAGCCCACCAGGTCGTCCAGCCCATCCAGCAAGCTGAGGGCGACCGAGGGCGCGAGGCGCAGTTCGGCGGTCGAACTCTCGGACACCGCGTTGAGGGGCACGCTAAAGCGCAGGTCTACGCTGCCCTCCACCAGCCCCGCCTGGGCCTGGCGTTCGGGCACGGCGAAGGGCTGGACCGGGAGCGGGGTGGCGACGGCATCGCCCAGTGCGCCCGCATCGGCCTCGGCCAGCAGCGTGCCCGGCCCCACCTGGCTCGCCACGGCCGACCAGCTCACGCTGCGCTGGCCGCCCGGCGGTACCATCAGGGTGAGGGGCGGGCCGCTCAGGCGCAGCAGGCCAGTGCCGGTCAGGTTGACGCTGGCGTTGATCGCCGCGCCCGTGCGGTTGGTGACGACGGTATCCAGGCTGACGCGGTCGCCCAGGGTCAGGAAGCGCGGCATGCCGGGGCTAACGGCGACGGGCTTCGTCACCAGCAGGCTCGCCTGGCCCTGGCCCGCCAGGGTCTGGGCCGTCACCGCCCGAACGACGACCCGCCAGCGCGTCAGGTTGTCGGGCAGGGGGACAGCGACGACGGCATGGCCCTGGGCGTCGGTCACCACGCGGGCGTTCCAGTAGGCCGTGTCGCGGAAGTCCTGCCGCACCGGCTGCCCGCTCGACCCAGGCGCGGCCGGCGGGAGGGATGGCCCGCCCGGCGCGGGTGTCCCGGTCGGGACGGGCGCGGGTAGCGTATCGCGCCAGCCGCCGTAGCGCGTGGGCCGCAGGCTGTCCCAGCCATTGACGGCCAACGCGCGGCGGCCGTAGAAGTGGTCGAAGGGGTCCGGCGTCGTGTCGGAGGCCAGGGCGTAGACCGCCTCATCCACCAGCGCCACGCTGACCTCGGCGCGCTGGCCCTGGCCGGCGCTGTCCCTCACGTCCAGGGTCAGGACCGCCGTCTCGCCCGGGCGGTACTCGGCCTTGTCGGCCTGAATCCCGACGGCCAGCCGTTTCGCGTCGGCCGCGACGGGCAGTTCGAGGGCGTTGCTCACCAGCAGCCGCCCTTCGGGCACCGTGCCCCAGTTATTGGTCTGGCTCGCGCCATAGGGCTGCCAGATATGGAGGCGGGCGAAGACGTTGGGCGCGTCGCCTTCGACCAGGGGGACCTCTACGATGGTGGCGGCGCCGGTCAACTGGACGACCTGCTCGCGGCGCACGCGGCCCCGTTCCACCGTCAGCAGGGCTGGACCATTGAGCGAGGAGCGCACCAGCAGCCGCGCTGTGTCGCCCGGCTTATACGCGGGGGCGTCGGCCTGGAGTTCCACCTGGCCGTCCTGCGTCCACCAGCCGCCCTGGCCCGGCTCGAACACCCACCAGTAGGCATAGGCGTGGCTCTCGCGGCCCCGGCTGTCCTTGGTCACCGCTTCCAGGCTGTACCAGCCCGCCTCGCTGTTCGGCAGGCTAAGCGTCGCCTGCCCGGCCGTGTCCGTGACGAGGCTGCGGCTCGAGCGCGTCGGCTCCTGCGCGAAGTAGCGCGTGATGACCAGGTCAATCGTTTGCCCGGCGGCGGGCCGGCCCTGGCGGTCGCGGGCGGTGAACCCCACGCTGACCGTCTCGCCGGGCCGGTAGGCGTAGCGCGCCTGGCTTGTTTGCAGGTCCAGGCTCGACCAGTAGCCCTGGACACCGGTCTGGCCGGTCACCACCTGCCCGGTGGCATCCGTGACGCTCGCCTCGACGGTCAGCGTTGTGTTGTACGGGTTGACGTTGCCCGTCGGTAGCTCGCCGCTCCAGCGGCCCTGGGCGTCGGTCACGCCGCTGACCTCGGCCGCGACCCCCGACCCGCCCCACCACCAGCCGCCGCCGTACTTGAGCTTGACCGTCAGCGGGGCGTTGGGCACGGGCGCGTTGAAGTAGTACGCCGCCGTGACCGAGACGCGCAGCGGGTCGCCCAGGATGAGCGGGTCGGGCGTCGCGGCGACGTTGACTTCATACTCCGGCTTGCGGTAGGCCTGAACCTCGACTCCTCGGCTGGTGGTCACGCCCGCGTACACTACTTCCAGTTGATAGGTTCCCAGGCTGGCTTCCTGCCCCAGGCGGAACATGCCATCCACCGACCCGAACTCGCCCACCGTCAGCCGCCGCGTGGCGACGACATTGGCGCGCGGGTCCTTGAGGGTCACGGTCACGGCGTCGGTGGGCAGGGGCAGCGAGTACGCGCCGTCGCGGTCCTGGCGCAGGATCGCCTTGAAGTAGACCTCCTGGTCCGGGCGATAGATGGGCCGGTCGGTGTAGAGGAGGACACGGCGGTCCTGGTAGGGTGACGCGCCGCCGCCCCACCAGCGGCTCCAGTCGTTCTGCCACTCGTAGCGGAAGCCGACCAGCGTTAGCTCACCGCCGACCCGCACCAGGGCCAGCATCTTGTCGTCCCACACCACGTCCGCGCCGGCCCAGCCCTGGCTGTCGGCCAGCATCTGGGCGACCGTCGCGTCGTTCTCGACGATCTGGACCTGGGCCGGCGATGGGGGCGCCGAGCCATCGCGCAGCCGCCGCGTCCACACCGCCACCTGCCCCTCGCCGCCTTTGAGCACGGCGACGTAGCGCGTGACCACCACAATCAGTTGGGCGCGGGTGGCCGCGTCGCCTCCGCTCGACAGGACATACACGCCCGGCGGAACAGAGGCCGGAATCAGGGCGCGGGGCCGGCTGTCCTGGCTCGTGACACTCTCGGTCCAGGCCGCCGTCTGGGTCAGCCCCGCCAGGTCCACCGTCAGCGGCCGCCAGGCTTCAGTCGCCGCGTACAGCGTCCGCAGGCGGTCTTCGGGCAGCGCGTGCAGGGTAAACGGCACGTTGGCCCCTAGCGGCGAGACAAAGAAGTCCACACTGCGTCGTCCGTCCGGGTCCACAATTTGGATGAAACTGCCCTGGCCGAACGAGACCGACGCCGACGCCGAAGCGGGCGGGGTGACCGTAGCCTGGAGGTCTGGGACAGCGAGGGCGGGGAGACTGGAAGGCGAGGGGGCGGAGAGGGCCTGAACAGCGGCGGAGGCAGCCGCCAGGACGGCGACCGCCAGCGTCAGGCTGACGACGCTGAGGCGAAGCAAACGCGCGGGCATATGTCCTCCCGACAGCGGAGCGCGACGGCCGGCCAGGGGCCGGCTGCCAGTGGTACAGCCAGCTATCTTAATGACGCCGGGCCGCCCCCCAGAGTTCCGGGCACGGCCCTCGAATCTGGGTATACTTTGTCACCGGGAGATGCGCGTCACAGGAGGATACCCCGCATGCAACATGTCAGCGCCCTGGCCGAGATGGAAGCCGAGTTCATGCACCGCGTGCGAACGATGGTCTACTGTAGCGCGGCGACGGTGGACCGCCACGGGCGGCCACGCTCCCGCGTCATTCACCCGGTCTGGGACGCGATGACGGGCTGGTTTACCACCGAACTCCGCACGGCCAAAGCCAAGCACCTCGCCGCCAACCCGCATATCTCGCTGGCCTACATCGCCGACCCCTTCAAGCCGCTCTATGTCGAGTGCCGCGTCGTCTTCCTGAACGACCCCGCCACCCGGCAGCAGGTCTGGGACCTGTACAAGACCATCCCCGAACCCCTTGGCTCGGACCTCGCCCTCCCCTGGGGCCACGTGGACAACCCGGTCTACAGCGTGGTGCGGCTGGACCCCTGGCGCATTGAACTCTACGACCTGTTCACCCAGGCCAACCGCCGCGTCTGGCTGGCCGAGGGCGAAGCGTAAGCCGCATTCTTAACGCCGGGTGAAGAGGTCTCCACCTGGCGCGGCCGAGGGCGAGCTATACTGAGAGGGAGGCCACCGACCGCGACCCGGCGCGGGCGCGTCGCTGGTCTAAACGAGGGGGTGGAAAAGGATACGGATATGCTGGTGCGAGGAATATTGGCGGTGTGCTTGCTGGCCCTGACGCTCGTGGGCGTCGTCTACACCCAGCCGCACGCCGCGAACGACAAGCTGCTCCAGTCGTCGTGGTGGGACCCCGACGGCAGCGATTGGGACCAGTACGTCTGGGACAACTTCACGTTCCCCACGGCGCAGACCGTGACCGAGATGCGCTGGCGCGGCGGCTACGACCCGACCCGCTTCGGGCGGGGCGGCTCGGTCCTCGACTTCAGCATCGCCATCTACCCGTCCATCGCGGCGGGCATCGAGCCGGACATTGTCAACCCGCCCCTGGCGCGCTACCGTGTGGGCGACAACGCGGGTGAAGCCGCCGCTGGCCTCTTTGGCGCCACGACGCTGTACGACTACCAGTTTACGCTGCCCCGCCCGTTCCAGGCCGCCGCCGGCGTCAAGTACTGGGTCCAGATTGAGGCCTACCAGCACGGCGTGCCGGATTGGGGGCTGGCGGCGGGCACAGGTGGCGACGGCGGCTACTTCCGCCGCATCGCGGGCGCGGGCGACGCCTACTACCAGAGGATGTCGGGTGACGCCGCCTTCACGCTGCTCGGCCCGGCGCCCGACGCGCCCCAGTACCCCCTGTTCCTGCCCCTCATCATCCGCCGCCCAGTGGCCCGACCTTAAATCATGTCTAAATATCCGTTCAGCGGCGCTCGCTATCGAGGGTTCGCATCGCCTGCGGGCTGTAGCGGTCGCCCGCCGCCGCGCCGGGCGGGAGGACGGCTTCGACCTTCGCCAGGTCGTCCGGCGTCAGGGTCAGGTCGAGCGCGCCCAGCGCCTCGGCCAGCCGGTCACGGCGGCGCGCCCCCACCAGCGGCACAATGTCCGACCCACGCGAGAGCACCCAGGCGATGGCGATCTGGGCCACCGTCGCCCCCTGGGCCTCCGCGATGCCCCGCAGCGCCTCCACCAGGCGCAGGTTGTGGTCCAGGTTGTCGCCGCTGAAGCGGGGGCTGTAGGCGCGGAAGTCGTTCGGCGCGACCTGGCGGTCCCTGGACCAGTGGCCGCTCAGCAGCCCGCGCGACAGTACGCCATAGGCCGTCACGCCAATCCCCAACTCCCGACACGTCGGCAGGATTTCGTCCTCGATGCCCCGCGACAGGAGCGAGTACTCGATTTGCAGGTCGCTGACCGGGTGGACGGCGTGGGCGCGGCGGAGCGTGTCGGCGCCGACCTCCGACAGGCCCACCTGGCGCACGTAGCCGGCGCGCACCATGTCGGCGACCGCGCCCACCGTGTCCTCGATGGGCACCGTCGGGTCCACCCGCGAGGGGCGGTAGATGTCAATATAGTCAGTGCCCAGCCGCCGCAGGGAGTAGGCCAGGAAGTTCTTGACGGCGGTCGGGCGGCCATCCCCCCCAATCCAGCCGCCGCGTGGGTCCCGCAGCGACCCAAACTTGACACTGATGACCACCCCTTGCCGTGCCCGACCTCGCAGCGCGTCGCGGATCAGCATCTCGTTGTGGCCCATGCCATAGAAGTCGCCGGTGTCGAGCAGGGTGATACCGGCGTCCAGCGCCGCGTGGATCGTGGCGATGCTCTCCGCCTCGTCCGCCGGGCCGTACAGGTCCGACATCCCCATGCAGCCCAGCCCCAGCGCCGACACCTCAAGACCGTGGCTTCCCAAGATACGCTTCAGCATCCCCTTAGTCCTCTCTAGATATGGCAGCCCGACATGACTATGTCATGACTATGATAGCAGGTGTTGCGAGGCTGGGCCAATCCTTGCTATACTTTGTACTCTCTGTACCTCTACCACTGTCTTCCCATGTATTCCTACCGTCAGCGAGGGCGACACCAGCACGGGGCAACCAGACCACCAGGGGGCACGATGAGCACACGGCAGCGCGTCTATATCGGGACCGACTTCGGCGCGACCACCTCCAAAATCGCGGGCGTCCGGGAGGACGGGACACCCGTTTCGACCACCCTGCTCCAGCGGCCGAGCAACGCCCAGCACGGGCCGGGGGCCGTGGTCCAGGGCTGGATTGAGGCCATCAGTGCCTACCTGGACCAGAACGGGCTGACCTGGGAGGCCGTCCAGGGGGTGGGCGTGGCGATTCCCGGCCCACGCCGGGACTACGGCGTGCTGGACCGAGGCCCCAACTTGCCCGAAAGCTTCGTCGGCTTCGACGTCCAGACCGCCTACGGTCAGGCGCTGCGCGAGCAGGCCGGACGGGCCATTCCCGTCGCGGTCGGCAACGACGGCAACATGGGCGGCGTGGCCGAAGCGCACCGCGTGCGGGGCGACACCCAGGCCACCGTCCTCATGCTCGCGCCTGGCTCTGGCCTCGGCGCGGCCTACATGGACGCCACCGGGCTCCCCCTCGACGGCGATACCCTGGCGGGCATGGAGGCCGGGCACATGCCCGCGCCCCTGCACCTGCTGGGCGCCCGCCCCTACCCCTGCGGCTGTGGCCGGGAGTGGGGCTGCGTCGAGGTCTACACCACCCTGTCCGGCCTGCCCCACCTGCTGGCCGACCGCCTCGCCCAGCGCCCCGACCACCCGCTCGCCCAGTCGCCCCTCGGTCCCAAGGAGCGCGCCCTGGCCCTGCGCGGCCTCGCCCAGCAGGGCGACCCCCTGGCCGTCGAGTTGTTCGACTTCCAGGCCCGCGCCCTCGGCCTGCACATCGCCAACCTGGTCATGGCCCTCGACCCCCAGTTCGTCGTCATCGGCGGCGGCCTGATGGACCCTGGCGCGACCTCCGACGACTTCCGCGCCCGCTACCTGGACACGGTACGCCAGACGGCGCTGCCCTACCTCTGGCCGACCCAGCGCGCCGGCCTGCGCATCGTGCCCGCCACCTTGGGCGACCTCTCCCAGGCGATTGGCGCGGCGCTGGTCGCGCTTTACCAAAGCCGCGCCTGAATAGGGCGTGACATGTCTGATTGAGGGACACCCTTGTTTACGACCACAGACCCCCAAGGCCGCAGTGTGACCTTGACAAGGGAGTGTTACGTCCACCATATTTTGGTGGAGCATCCCGATCTCTCCGATATAGACGAGATCGAGCAAGCAGTGAGAGCGCCCGACACCATCGCCGAGGATGCCGTAGACCCTGAGCGTTTGGTCTACTACCGTACCTACCAACGCCAGCCGCAACGCTGGATGATAAAGGTGGTCGTTGAGGGCGGCGAGGTCGTCACGGCCTACCGAGTAAGCCGTTTTAAGCAAGGGGAGACAATCTTATGGCGACGATAGCGATCCCGAAGGCCGTCCAGGCTTACTTCCCGAAAACCATTGATCCAGCCCAAATCTGGGTAAACTATAACCCCAAGGCCGACTCGCTAACGGTTTACTTTACGGGTCAGCCTGTGCCGAGTGTCTGGACCGATATAGACAGGTATGCCTACATTGGATTTGCCCTGGATGACGCGAGCCGAGTGACTGGGGTCATGATTGAGCACTTTAGCCAATGGCTCCTCATGCCTGATCAATCCCAACCTAACCTGGCTCCCGCCTGAACCCACAACCACCCGCCCCCCACTTCGTTGTCATTGCCTCCCAGCTACCCTCTAGTCTTGGCACGCGACTTGCTCTTCGCGCAGGGTGACGCCATGACGACCTGCCTCGCCGAGACAGGCTTGAGCGACAGAGCGAGTCGACACGCCCAAAGGAGACTAGGATGGCCTACAAATACACGAACCAGAAGGGGAACGATTATTTCCTGCACCACTCCAAGAATGGCCCGCGCACCCTCTACTTCTTTAAGCGGGAGCAGGGCGAGGGGGGGCTGGATGAGGTTCCGAGCGGCTATACCGTGTCCGAGACGGGGAACGGTCTGCCTGTCCTGAAGAAGGCGGGGGCTGAGGCTGCGTCGGGCAAGGCAGGGTCGAGCAGCAAAGCGAGCGGCGCCGGCGAAGCGGGGACCGCGAGCAAGGCGAGCACAGGCAGCAAGTCAGGGGCGGGGAGCAAGACGAGTGCGGGGAGCGCGGGGGGCACGGCGACCGCGAGCCAGGCCAGCACCGGGGACGATGGGGGCGCGGGGAGCAAGACGACAACGCGCCGCCGGAGCAGCGCGGCGACTGAGGCTGGGGGGGGCGAGAAGGCCACGACCAGCAGCCGGGCGAAGAAGTAGATACGCGCGAAAGGCAACGGAGAGGCTTAGGCCTCTCCGTTTTGCATTTCGTCCATAACATTGAGTACCATTTACCCCAATGCTCTACATCCATTAGAAGGTGAGTAGAAGGTGAGTGGTTTATATGAAAGCATGGTTCGCAGCGCGGCCCCTGGTCGGGTCGCTCATCATCTGGATCGCTGATATTCTGTTCGTCCTGGGTGGCGCGGCGCTACTGAGCGCCTTGTTCCCCAACCTGCCCGGCTATGGGCGCGGGCTGAGCCAGAGCCTCGTCCTCGTCCTGGTGGGGGTTGTCCTCGTCGCCGCCCTGCTGACCACGTTTGGGTGGTGGCGGCGCGCCGGCTTCGTCGGCCCATCAGAGTGGCGCGACCTGCACGTCCTGTGGCTGCCGACCCTGGCGTTGCTCGTGCCCTTTGTCGCCGGTGTCCGCCTGCTCCCCGCCGATGAACTGCTCACGCTGGTCGTCGGCTATGTCGCGACGGGCTTCTTCGAGGAGGCCATCTACCGGGGCGCTATTCTCGGCCTGTTGCGGCCCAAGGGGGTCTGGACCGCCGTGCTCCTCTCGTCGCTGCTGTTCGGCCTGGTCCACCTGTCGAACATCGCGCTGCGCGGCAACCCCGGCCTCATCGCCCTGCAAGCCCTGGGCGCGGCGACCGGTGGCGTCGGCATGGCCGCCATTCGCGTCCGCACCCGAACGGTATGGCCCGGCATTGGCCTGCACGCGCTCCACGACCTGTTCTTTCAGATGAGCCGGCTGCCGGTGCCGCTGGTGGATGCCGCCAACTCCATCATTCTGCTGCTCTATGCCGTGTACCTGCTGCGGCCCAGCGTGCGGGCGCGCCTGGAGGCCGAGGCAACCGAGCCGGCACGCCCAGGTCTCGGCGTGACCGCCTGAGAGCGCCCCCTCCTTACCCCTCGTCGGCCGGGACGACAAGCACGGGCCGGTCTGCCCCGGCCAACACCTGCCGTGTCACGTCGTCCAGGCCGAACACGGAGCGCGACTGAGGTCCGTGGCTCCCAACCACAATCAGGCCGTAAGCCCCCTCGCGCGCCTCGGCCAGGATGCCCGCGGCCGGCGTCTGCGCCGCTCGGAACCGAACCTCGGTCGGCACATCCAGGGCGCGCAGGGTCGTGGCGGCTCGTTCCAGGTGGGAGCGGGCGAGGGGGCTGGGCTGACTGGCGCCGCGCGTGATATGCAAGAGCGTGACCGAAGCGCCGACCTGACGCGCCAGCCGCCCCCCGACGCGGACGTCGCTTTTGCCTGGCTCACCCGCCGCCGTGCAAATCAGAATCCGCTCCAGCGGGTAGTCCTTGTCCTTGACGACCAGGGTGGGGGTCAGGCTGCGGCTGAGCAGGTTCACCACGTGGTCGCCCAGGCGGCCGGGCTGCGCCCCCGGCTGGCCGCCGGCGGGCAGGACGCACACCTCATAGAGCGCCTGCCCCTGCTCCAGGGTCACTTGCTCCACCATGTTGCCATACGCGACCCGCACCTCGGCGGCGGTCAGGCCGGCCTCTGCCAGGCGGCGCTGGAGGGCAGCGCGTAGCGCTTCGCCCTGGTCGGCGCTGTCCGCGACTCCCAGCAGGGTGACGGAAGCATCGAGACGGTCGGCCAGCGTTTTTGTCAGGGTCAAGGGGGTGAGCGCGCCGGCCTCCGTGTCGTACACCAGCAGACGGGGCTGCGGCGGAGCCAGGATGTGCCAGCGCCGCAGGCTCACCCAGAGGTCCTGACCCGGCAGAGGCAGGTCGGCGGGCAGGACGGCCTCCACCAGCAGGCCCTCCTCGCCAAAGGGCGGCGGCGGCGCGAGTTGTCGCGTGGCGGGCAAACGCGGCAGCCTGAGCCGCAGCCGACGCAGCGGCCCCGTGAAGTTCTGCTCGACCACGTGCCCCTGCCCCAGGACCAGCCCCTCATCGGCGGGCGGGTCAGGCGTTAACGCCACCTCTTCCGGGCGGAAGAGGACCTGCACCCGCGTCTCATCCTCGTGGGGGGTGGCCTCCGGGATGGGCAGCGTCAACGGGCCGAAGTGCGCCTGCCCCCGCCGCGCCCGTCCGACAAACACCGTCCCCGCGCCCAGGAACGTCGCCACAAACAGCGACTGCGGGCGAGCGTATAACTCCTCCGGCCCGCCGACCTCCAGCAAGTGCCCGCGCTCGATGACCCCAATCCGATCCGCCAGTTCAAACGCCTCCTCCTGGTCATGGGTCACCAGGATGGTCGTCACCCCCAGCCGGTCATGGATGGCCTTCAGGCTGCGCCGCAACTGGGCGCGAATCTTGACGTCCAACGCCCCGAACGGCTCGTCGAGCAGGAGGACCTTGGGTTCGTAGGCCAGGGCGCGGGCCAGGGCGACGCGCTGCCGCTGCCCGCCCGACAGTTGGTCGGCGTAGCGGGCGCCTAGCCCCGCCAGGTCCACCAGGTCCAACAGTTCCTCCCGCCGGCGGACGCGCTCGGCCGGCGGGACCTTGCGGATGCGCAGGCCGAACTCGATGTTGTCCGCGACGCTCATGTGGGGCAAGATGGAGTATTTCTGGAACACGAAGACGGTGTCTCGCTGCTGTGGCGGCATGTGGGTCACGACGCGGCCCTCGAGCAGGATGCGCCCGCCATAGGGCTGGGTCAG
>CAZFUK010000119.1:0-10316 GCA_964522005.1 uncultured Anaerolineales bacterium
CGAGGACGAGCAGCATCTGCCTGTCCTTGAGCGCGGCGCGCAGGTTTTCCAGCAGCGACTTGCCGCCCGTCTCGTGGAGGTCGAGGGCCTGGGCGATGGCCGACAGGACGAGTTCGGGGTCGGTGACCGACGCCAGCGGCACGAAGAACACGCCGTCGGGGAACAGGTCGAACATCTCGGCGGCGGTGTGCAGCGCCAGGCGCGTCTTGCCCACACCACCCGGCCCCGTGAGCGTGACGAGGCGGACCGTGTCCCGCGTCAGGAGGTCGCGCAGGGCCTTGCACTCGGCCTCGCGGTCCACCAGGCTGGTGGCCTGGACCGGCAGGTTGTTGCGGTGGGCGGTGAGGGTGCGGAGGGGCGGGAAGTCGTTGTCGCGGCCGGGGATGACCAGTTGATAGAGGCGGCGCGAGCGGCGCAGGTCCTTCAGGCGGTGCTCGCCCATGTCGCGCAGGGTCACGCCGTCGGGCAGGCTGCCCTCGACCAGGTCGCGCGCCGTGGGCGACAGGAGCACCTGGCCCCCGTGAGCCGCCGCGCAGATGCGGGCGCCGCGATTGACGTCCAGCCCGATGTAGCGCCCGTTGACCAGCGTCGGCTCGCCGGTGTGGAGGGACATGCGGACGCGAAGCGGGACGGAGGACAAAGGACGGACGACGGAGGCCGCGCCTGACGGGGCAGTTCCCTCGCCTGTTCTCTGTCCCGTGTTAGCAGAGCTACTTTCATCTTTCGTCCTCGGTCCTTCGTCCTCCGTCCTCCGTCCTGCGTCATTGAGCGCACGTTGTGCCGCGACGGCGGCCTGGACAGCGTCGGCGGCGGATTGGAACGCCCAGAGGAACGAGTCGCCCTGGGTGTCCACCTCGTAGCCGCCCCAGGCGCGGCAGGCGGCGCGGATGGCGCGCTGGTGAGCGGCTTGCAGGTCGGCATAGCGGCGGCCCAGGCTCTGGAGCAGCCGCGTCGAGCCTTCGATGTCGGTGAACAGGAAGGTGACAGTGCCGGTGGGGGCCGGCTGAACCTCATCAAACAGTGACCCAGCTTCGGTGATCAGGGCGTCGCCGTGGCGTCCGACTCCAAACATCGTCGCGTCCTTTACAAACAGTCCCCACCCATCCTTTACGCCTCCTTTACATTATAGCCGGGGATGGACAAAAAAGGGCGAGATGTGCCGGTCATCTCGCCCACGAACAACCGACGTTTAGCTGACGAGCCGGGGAGAGGGGACGCAGGACGCGGGAGTGGGTACCGCGCTGGCGGCGCGCGGCTGTGCCTAGCGGCGCTGGCCGGAGAAGGTGCCCATGTAGGCGATCAGGTCGTTGAGTTCGGCGTCCGAGACCTGGGCCTGACTGTAGGCCGGCATGCCGCTGCGCCCCCGGCGTACCACCTGGGGCGCCTCGCGGTCGGCGCCGCGCAGCCTCAACTCGCCGGGGGCGTTACCCACGGCGCCGTGGCACTTGTCGCAGCCCTGGGCGAAGTAGACCGCCGCGCCCCGGTGGACGGGGTCGCCGTGGGGGTCGGCCATTGCCAGTTGGGCCGCGTCTGGCGTCGGGATGGCGAGCGCGCCGCCCCCCTTGGGCAGCGCCCGCATGTAGCTGACGAGCGCCCAGAGCGTCTGGTCGTCGTACTGGTGCCCAAAGGCCGGCATACCGGCGAAACTGAGGCCGTTCTTGAGAATCCAGAAGAGCTGCGCGTCGCTCTTCTCCTGGGTGTCATGGGCGCGCAGGTCGGAGGCCGGCGGGTAGAGGCCTTCGCCAAACGCGCCGCGCCCGTCGCCGTTGGCCCCGTGGCACACGGCGCAGGAGCCGGTGTAGGCGTTGCGGCCCGCCTCCAGGACGCGCGGGTTGGAGCCGAGGGGGTTCTGGGCGTTGCCGCCCTGCCGCGAGGCCAGCGACACGACCACGTCGCCGTACAGCCGCTCCAGGGGCAGGTCACTGCGGTGGGCAATCGCCAGCGGCATCCCCACCCCCACCACTAACACCAACATGCCAATCGCGCCGACGAGGCAGCCCAGCGGCAGGGCAAACCATCCGGCGCGGCTGCCGCCTCGCGGCGGCGTCTTCGGTTGCATGGTCATAGATCGTGCTGTCCTCGATGTCTTCCAGGGGTTACGCCCATGCTAGTCCCGCCGGTTAAGAATTGGCTTAGACCGCGCTTGCCCACCTTAAGAGAATGATAAGAAAGGCAGTGGGTTGTCCATTCGGGCAAATTGACGTATTGAACAAGCCGTGGTATACTCTGCCCGGCTGTTGTTGGCCTGCACGTCACGCCGGGCGTCCCACCGTTCGTCAAGGAGTAGACGATGTTCCGCCGACTATCCATCCCTCTGGCCCTCCTGTGCCTGGGGGCCGGCCTGGTCTTGGTTCAGCGGCCGCTTCGCCCGGCCGACGCCCGGACCGCCGCGCCCGACCCGGCGATTGGGGACTACGTTCTCTACCTGCCGCTCATTATGCGAGAGTCCAGGGCTGATGCCACCCCAGCCCCGACGACGCCCCCGCCCCTCACTGCGTCGCCCACGGCGACCGCCACGGCGACTGCAGTGCCGACCGAGACGGTGGCGCTCACGGCGACCCTACAGCCGGCGACCTCCACGCCGACACCCACCGCCACTACCGCCCTGGTCCCGACCATGACGCCCACCGGCACGCCCCTGCCGACCGCCACGTCCACCCCCCTGCCGACCGCCAGCCCGACCGCTAGCCCGACCGTCAGCCCGACGCGGTCGGCCACAGGCACGGCCACCCTGACCGGCAGCCCAACCACTACCGCGACGCTTATCCGACCCACCGGCACGGCGACGGCCAGCGCCGGCGGGCCGACGGCGTCGCCCACCGCCACCGTCACCGCCGAACCGACGCGGCCGGTGGGCCGGGTCGCCTTCGTGCCGCTACTGGGCGCGGCGAGCGGCGTGACACAAACGGCGACCTCGCTGATTGCCACCCAGAATGTCGGCAGTCGCGATACCAAGCTCGCCGTGCTCTATTTTGATGCCCCGCCCGCCGAGTGTCAGAGCGCGCCGCCTCCGTTCAAGCTGGAGTGCAGCGGGCTGCTGAAGCCGGGGTCGAACTGGGTGTTCACCAGTCCAGCGGGCGCCGGGAGCGCCGTCGTCTTGAGCTTCGACCCGTCCGCCACGTCCAACCCGGACTATTACCAGTGCGAGCAACTCCAGACCTTGCTCGGTCGGCGCTGGCCGAACGAGTGGCCCGACGTGTCTGACAGAGCCGGCGAGTTTCCGTTCACCTGGAACCCCTTCCACGGCGAGCCGGTCGCCGCCGCCGTCCGCCGCACCCTGACCAGCCTCCCCCCGGACAACAGGCCCCTGGAGAGCGTCTACCCTGGTGTGGGCACGGACACGCTCGGTCTCTACGACCCCCTCTTCGGCGGCTATAGCTACTACGTGCCCACGGTGTACAACGCGGCGTTGGGGCTGACCACCTGGCTCACCGTCCAGAACGGCGGGACGGAATGCACATCCATCGAGGTATGGTTCAAGGCGCAGGACAACTGCTCTAGTGCCCTGGTGTCCGAGGTGCTCCAAATCGCCCCCGGCCATGTCGCCCGCATCAACGCGGCCACCGCCGTGCCGCCGGGCTTCGTCGGGTCAGCTTGGGTACGCGGCGCGCAGCCCCTGGCGATTGGCGTGGACCACGTGGGGCGGACGGTGCTACTGAGCGGGATCGCGGAGGCCGCGGATCCCAGCCTCCAGTCGGGCGTCTTTAACGGCGGCTCCAGCGACCGCATCATCCTCGAAAGCCCGGTCCTGCACCAGACCGCGCCCTCGGCCGTGCGAGTCACCGTCCAGAACCCTTCGCCCGTGGTCTCGGCCAGCCTGAAAGTCTTCTTCCTGGCCGAAGACGGGAGCGTGATCACGACGTTCGACCGCTTTGTCTGCCCACGGGGGAGCGAGACCTTCGCGGTGCGGATGCCGTCGGGCAGCGTGGGAGCGGTGCGCGTCGAGAGCCTGGCGTGGAGCGCACCGGGCGACCCGTTCGTGAATTCGGTCCCCGTTGTGGCCGAGGTGGAGGTGGTGCGCTATACCTCGGACTTCGCGGTCCCGTTGGAAGCCGCCAGCTACCGCCTGCTGCCGTCACAGGGGTACACGTGGCAGGAGGGGGGCCGCCGGGTGCAGGGCCGTCCGGTCCTGGCGTTCCCGCTGGTGGCGAATAACTGGCCCCTGGCGGGCGAGACCGTCAACCTGGGGATTCAGAATACAGTCAATCAGCCGGGCGTCACGGGCGTCGCCGTCCTTGTCTATGACGAGCACGGCCTGGCCGGCCACAGTTGTCTCAGCGTGTCGGAGAACCAGGTGGCCTACCTTGACCTCAATGCCTTGAGTATCCTGGACCCTGGCTCCAAAGGAGCGCTGGTCATCAGCGCCACCTACTGGCAGCACCCCAGCCCACCCGATGTCCAGACGCCGTGGGTGGTCGGACTGAGCGGTGTAGCGGGTGGCGGTCTCCTGGTTCCGTCCGGCACGGTCGGGGACCGCATGACCGCCATGACGGGCATTCCCTTGCCGCCCTCGCCGGGCTTGGTGCCGCCCGGCCTGCCGGCGCTCTGCCTGCCGCCCACATCCGCGCCCACTGTGACACCGACCCGGACACCCTGAGCCATGCCACCACCGTCCTGGTTACACCTGTTTCAGCGCGTCTTTCCCAGCGCCAACCACGTCCTGGTGCGTGGGGCGCGGCCCATCCTGGTGGACACCGGCTTCGGCAGCGACTTCCCCGCCACCGAGGCCCTGGTCCGCCAGGCAGGCGTCGCGCCGGAGCGCCTAGCCCTCGTCGTCAACTCCCACTATCACAGCGACCACGTCGGCGGCAACTACGGCTTCCAGACGGGCCACGGCGTGCCGATAGCCGCCCACCGCTGGGAGGCCGGCGTCGTCAACCGCCGCGACCCAGAGGCGTGCGCCGCCGCCTGGCTCGACCAGCCGGTCGAGCCGTACCGCGTGGACCGCTCCCTGAGCGACGGCGACGAACTGGACACGGGAAGCGTCGTCCTGCGCGTCGTCCACACGCCCGGCCACACGCTGGGCCACCTCTCGCTCTACTCGCCCCAGGACGGCGTCCTCATCGTGGGCGATGTCTTCCACGGTGACGATGTCGCCTGGCTCAACCCGTTCCGCGAGGGCGTGGGGGCCATCGAGCGGGCGATGGAGACGCTGGACCGGCTGGCGCATCTGCGCCTGACCTGGGCCTGCTCCGGCCACGGCCCGCCGATGGAGGACCCGCCGGCCGCCCTCGACGCGGCCCGCCGCCGCTACGAGGGCTGGCTCACCGCGCCCGAAAAGGCGGCCTGGCACGGGGCGAAGCGCATCTTTGCCTACCACCTCATGCTGTGCGACGGCCTGCCCGAGGCCGAGGTCGCCCCCTACCTGCTGGGCCGCGCCTGGTTCCACGACTACGCCGTCCACGTCTTCGGCCTGTCGCCGGAAAGCTTTGTCGCGCCGTTCCTGGCCGAGATGCGGCGCTCGCGCGCCGCCGACTGGCGGGCCGGCCGGCTGGTGGCGCTGACGCCGTACCACGCGCCGCCGCCTGGCTGGGCGCGGGGGCCGACACGGGTGAGCGAGTGGGGCGGCTGACGCGGGGTGCAGCGGTCGTGGTCAGGCGGTCAGTCGTCTACCCGGCGTGAAGAAGCCTTCGTTTCCGTATCGTCAGGCTGGGGTACAATAGTCACGAGACCTGTCACGAGGCTTAGCCTCACCACCCGGTGAGGCAACATAAGGGAGGGCACTATGGGCAAGACCGCGCGCGTCTGGCTGTCCCTGTGGTTCGGTGTGAGCGTGGCGCTGCTGGCGCTGGGGGTCGCGCTGCCGCCTCCTGTGCATGCCGCGCCGGCCGCTCAATGTCCCCCGACCCTCTTCTTGACCTACGTTCCGCGCTACGGGAGCTTTGACGACCTGTGGGGCGGCGTAGACTGTGTCCAACCCGCCGACTATAAAGTGGCCGTCTTCATCTTCGTCAATGGCGGGTGGTGGACCAAACCCACCTTCGCCGAGTCGCTGACCCCCATCCGCCCTGACGGCACATGGACCACGGACATCACGACGGGCGGCCAGGACCAGAACGCCACGCGCATCGCCGCGTTCCTCGTCCCCAACGGCTACACCCCGCCGCCTGTGATGGGCGCGGCGGACTTGCCCATCGTCCTGTACCAGAGCGCGGCCGCCTTGGTGGAGGTGGAGCGGGGAACGGCGCCTGTCAGCATCACGGTGCCCGCGACGCGGACCCGCACGGCCACCGCCACCCCGACCGTCGGTGCCCTGCCGAGCGGAACCGCGACCCCGCCCGCCGCCACCGCGTCGCTCACCCCGAGTCCCACCTGGACACCGGCCGCGACGCCCACGCCGCCTGCCACGGCCACCGCCTCCCCCACGCTCGCCCCCAGCGGGACCCCTTCCGCCACCGCGACGGCCACCGCCATGGCGACGGCGACGCTCAGGACCGGCAGCGTCACGCCCACCCCGACGGCCGGCTGCGCGCCGAGCATTAGCTTCATCTACGTCCCGCCCATTGGCAGCACTCAAAACCTGCGGGGGCGGGTCGAGTGTGTGGACACCGATGCGAATCACGTTGCGGTCTACATCCTGGTCAACGGCGGCTGGTGGACCAAGCCCTCCTTCGCGCAGCCGTTGACCCCGATTCAGAACGATGGGACGTGGGAGGCGGACATTACGACGGGCGGCAACGATGAACAGGCCACCCAGGTCCTCGCCTTCCTCGTTCCCAATGGCTGTCCCGTTCCGCTGCTCAGCGGCAGCCCCGCGTTGCCCGTACTCACCTGCTCCCCGCCGCCGGCCTACGTTCTGGTAGACCGCACGACCCTGCCCACGCCGGCCGCGACGCCCACCCCCCTGCCGACGGTTACACCGACCGCGCCCCCGACTCTCGCCCCGCCGGCCAACGACAACTTCGCGGCGGCGGCGCCCCTGGTCGTCCCGGCCTCGGTCGCGGGCGACACCGCGGGCGCGACGACGGAGACGGGCGAACCGCGCCCGTGCGGCGGCATTGGCTCGACCGTCTGGTTCCGCTTCCAGCCCGACCGGGCCGGTTATCTCACCGCTTCGACCTCCGGCAGCGACTATGACACGGTCCTGGCGGTCTATCGCGGCTCCAGTCTGACCAACCTGGTCCTCCTCGCCTGTAATGACGACTGGAACTGGTACACGTCCCAGGTCAGCCTGTCGGTTGACGCGGGCGAGCAGTACTACATCCAGGTGGGCGGGTTTGTGGGCGACACCGGCGCCTACACCCTCAGCGTGTTCTGGGAGACGCCCCCGACGCCGACCGTCACCCCGTCCCCAACCTTGACTCCCACGCCGACGCCGAGGCCGATTCCGCTCTATCTGCCCTACTTGCTCCGCCGTACCGAGCGCCCCACCCCGGCCGTCGTATTCACCGATGTCCCGCCCTACGGCAGCGACCAGGACCTGCGGGGCCGCGTCGAAGGCGGGCCGCTGGCAAATTTCCGCGTTGCGGTGTATATCTATGTCAATGGCTGGTGGACCAAACCTCTGTTGGCCCAGCCCCTCACCCCCATCGCCGGGGATGGAACCTGGACGGCTGACATCACCACGGGCGGCGAGGACCGGCTGGCGACGGAGATCGCCGCCTTCCTGGTCCCCTTCGACTACGAGCCGCCCCTGCTGAGTGGCGCGCCCACCCTCCCGCCCAGCCTCTTCGCGGCGGCCGCCGCCCACGCCCTGGTCGCCCGCGAGCCGGCGCTGCGGCAGGTGACCTTCGCCGGCTACACCTGGCAGGTCAAGGCGAGTACGGCGCCCGTGGGACCGGGGCCCAATCGGTTCTCCGACCGCTACGACGATGTCTGGGTGGATGGACGCGGCCGGCTCCATCTCTGGATTGCCGCGCACGACGGACAGTGGTACAGTACAGAAGTCGTCAACACGACGCCGTTGGGCTATGGGACGTACACGTTTACCCTCGGTACGCCGGTCAACAGCTTCGACCCCCAGGTGGTGCTGGGGCTGTTCACCTACGACCCCACCGCGCCCCAGGTCGGCTATCGTGAGTTGGACATGGAGTTCTCGCGCTGGGGCGAGACCGGCCCGCTCAACGCGCAGTACGTGGTTCAACCGTGGGAAGAGGCTGGCCATCGCCATCGCTTCACGCTGACGAGTGATACCCGCCTGTCCACCCACCGCTTCACCTGGCAGGGCGACCACGTCACGTTCGAGAGCTACACCGGCCGGCCGAGCGACCCGACGGCCGACCCCGACCTGCACACCTGGACCTATACCGGGCCGGATGTCCCGCCCGCCGCGTTCGGGACGGCGCGCATCAACCTGTGGTTGTTCAATGGTACACCACCCGCCGACGGGCTACCCGTGGAGGTTGTCGTCGAGAACTTCACCTTCTCGCCCGCCCAGCGGTGAACGCGGCGCCCCGCTGGCTCCGCTTCGCCTTACCGAGTTGGCATGACTGAACCTCTTCTGCTGGGCCTCGACATTGGCACCACTAACTGCAAGGCCGTCGTCTACACCCCCGACGGCCTTGCCGTCGCGCAGGCCCGCGCGCCGACGCCTACCCACACCCCCCAGCCCGGCTGGGCGGAGTACCGGCCAGACGAACTGTGGGGTGTCATCACGGGCATCGTGCGCGAGGCGCTGGCGGGGGAGACGTTCCCCATCGCCGCCCTCAGCGTCGCCAGCATGGCCGAGGCCGGCGTCGTGCTCGACGCCGACGGGCAGCCGTGTAGCCCCATGATTAGCTGGTACGACACTCGTACCCTGGCCGAGCAGCGCTGGTGGCTGGACGAGTACGGCGGCCGCCGCGTCTTCGACATCACCGGCCTGACCCCGCAGCCCATCCTGTCGCTGTGCAAGCTGATGTGGCTCAAACGCCACCGGCCCGACAGCCTGGCGCGGGCGCGGGTGTGGCTCAACATGGCCGACTGGGTTGTCTACCGCCTGACCGGCGCCGAGGCCACGCCGCCCTCGCTGGCTGCCCGCACCATGGCCTATGACCTCGCCCGCCAGACCTGGTCCACCGACCTGCTGGACGCCGCCGGTATCCCCGCCCGTCTCATGCCGCCCATCGTGCCGAGCGGCGGCGTTGTCAGCCACCTGACGGCAGAGGCAGCCGCTCAGACTGGGCTGGCGCAGGGTACGCCCGTCGTCACGGGCGGCCACGACCACCTCGTCGGCGCGTTTGGCGTCGGCGTCACCGAGCCGGGCCACCTGCTCAACTCCATGGGCACCGCCGAGGCCCTCATCCTGCCCCTGCTCGCCCCCGCCCTCAACGACCTGACCTTCCAGACGCGCACCAACATCGGCGCGCATACGGCCCGTGACCGCTACTACGCCAACGTCGGCCTCCACGCCCACGGCGCCACCCTAAACTGGGCGCGCGGCCTGCTCTTCCCTGACCTGCCCCTGGCCGAAGGCTTCGCCCGGCTCAACGCCCTGGCCTCGGGCGTGCCGCCGGGCAGTCGAGGGGCGACCTTCCAGCCCCACCTGCGGGGCATCAGCCGCCCCATCTACGACCCCTTGTCGCGCGGCGCGTTCATCGGCCTGTCGTTTCAGACGGGCCGCCCGGAGATGGCCCGCGCCGTCTTCGAGGGCATGGCCTTTGCCTGGCGGCTGGCCCTGGAGAGCCTGGAGGGAGCGACGGGGCTGCGGGTCGAGGACATTACGGTCATCGGCGGCGGGGCGCGTAACCCCCTCTGGCTGCGCGTCAAGGCCGACATCGTCCAGCGCACGCTCCACGTTCTCGAGGTGGAGGAGGCCGTGGCCTGGGGCGCGGCCGCGCTGGCCGGCCTGGGCGTGGGCGTCTTTCGGGACGCCGCCGACGTGCGCGCCCGTGTCCACTTTGGCGAGACCGTCGTCGTTCCCGACCCCGCGCTTGCCCCCCTGTACGACGATGCTTATACTCATCATTACCGACCGGTGTACGACGCGCTCAAGTCGGTGCATCATAGGATAAGCGAGACCAGTACGGGGCCGACGGGGTAACCTGGTGGAGGTGCGCCATGCCAACGCTGATCGCCTTACCCGACGAGTTGACAATCAAATTGCAGGCCAAAGCGGAGAGCCATCAGCAGTCGCTCGAAACACTGGTGGTGGACATCCTGACCGAGGCGGTGGACGAGGCCGAGCCGGAGTGGCCGCCCTACACGCTAGAGGAACTGGTCGAGCGCATCAAGGCGATGCCCACTGACCCGTCTAACATCACGCCGCCAACCAAGTCTTTGATCCAGCTTCTTGCGGAAGCACCCTCCGATCCCGATTTCGATTCGGAGGCATGGGACCGCGAATGGGCAAAGATTGAGCAGGAAATGGAGGACCGCGACCGGGCTGACGACATCGC
>CAZFUK010000119.1:10416-11599 GCA_964522005.1 uncultured Anaerolineales bacterium
ACGGAAAACTGGCTAAAATAGGGGCCTAAACCCCTTGACAAAACTCATACATTGGTGTATAATTCAGGTATGAACAATATGGATGCGACAAAAGAGGTGCAGGTAGGCGAGCTGATCTTCAGAATCGCCCAGGCGGGCCACCTGGTGGATGGCCGGCTGGATGCGACTCTGGAGAGTCACGGTCTGTCCGTCGCGAAGATCGGGCTGTTGCGTCACCTGGCGGAGGCCGAAGGGCCGATTACGCTGGGGCAACTGGCCGAGCGCCTGGCGTGCGTCAAGTCCAATGTGACCCAGTTGGTAGACCGACTGGAAGCGGATGGGCTGGCCCGCCGTACCCCCGACCCCGAGGACCGCCGCAGCGTTCGCGCCGTGATCACCGACAAGGGCCGCCAGATGTTCGAGGCGGGGCTGCGCGCGCAGCAGGAGGCCGAGCGTCGGCTGGCCCGCGCGCTTACCGCCGACGAGCAGGCCCAGTTGGCCGCGCTCCTGGACCGCTTTATCGAAGGCGCCGGCCGCTGACGCCTTTTTTTTACCCAAATTGTTCATATATGTACCGTACACTATCGTACCTTCCATCTGTAAACCTTACAGACCAGAACAAGACCGAGAACACAAGGAGAACCAGCCATGACATCCCCCGTGGTAACTGCCCCCGAGATCACGACCGCTACGCGTACCTGGAAGCTCGACCCGTCGCACACCCACATCGAGTTCGCTGCCAAGCACATGATGGTGACGACGGTGAAGGGCCAATTCTCGAAGTTTGAGGGCGTGATTCTCGCCGACGAGGCCGACCCCACCCGCTCCTCGGTGGAGGTCACCATTGACGCGGCCAGTCTCAGCACCCGCGACGAGCGCCGCGACGGCCATCTCCTCTCGCCCGACTTCCTCGACGTCCAGAACTACCCGCACATCACTTTCAAGAGCCGCCGCGTCAGCTTCAGCGACCCGCATCACTTCCAGGTCGTCGGCGACCTGACCGTTCGCGGCGTGAGCAAGGAAGTCGTCCTGAACGGGACCTACGAGGGCAAGCAGACCACGCCCTGGGGGACGACCGTGGCCGGCTTTACCGCTGAGACACGTATTGACCGCCGCGAGTGGGGCCTGAACTGGAACGCGGCCCTGGAGACCGGCGGCTGGCTGGTCGGCAACGAGGTCCGCATCAGCATCGAAGCCGAAGCCA
>CAZFUK010000120.1:0-6680 GCA_964522005.1 uncultured Anaerolineales bacterium
GGCGCACGACCAGGTGGACCGTCTGGCTGGTCAGAAAGCCGGCCCAGCCCGCCGCCAGGGCGCGGAACCACAGGTCGGGCGTGATGGCGTCGACGCCCAGCGCGACCAGCAGCCACGTCGCGGCCAGCGGCACCGCCAGGCCGACCCCCAGGAACAGCAGGCGTTTCGCCTCGTAGGGCAGGCGGTCCAGCCACTGTTTCGCAAAGGGCAACTCGGCCAGCGCGGCCAGGGCGGCCGACACCCCCGGCCCCGTCACCAGCCACACCAGGAACAGGTTCAGCGACGTGTTCATGTTAGAATCCTCCGTTATCCACTTCGTCCAGGGGGTCCGGCGCTTCGCTGACCGCCCCCGGCAGATAGCCCCAGGCGCGGGCGTCGTCCAGGTAGACGCACAACGCGGCCGAGAGCAGCAGGTCGTCGTGGCCGCGCGCGACGAGACCGTCGTGGCGCGGCGTCTCCCACACGCCCCAGCGCAGCCCTCCCTGGCCCGAGGCGTCGAACTCGCACGCGCCCACCTCGTACCAGAACTGCCGCGTGTCCGCCGCGCCGTCGTCGGCGTAGTCCTTAAAGCGGCCCGTGTCCACCAGGCCCAGGAAGCGCCAGCCGAGGCGGCTCTTGGTGGCGCTGTTGAGCGTCACCGGGATGAGGCGCGGGCCCAGGGCGCGGGCCAGGAACTGGGCCAGCCCGGACCCCAGGCCCGTCGCGTCCACCACGGCGTAGGCCGCGTCCCACAGCCGCGCCAGGTCCAGTAACTGGGCGTAGAGGCCGGGGTGGGCCGCCCCGCGCCACAGCCGTCGGTCCACCACGCTGTAGCTGGGCAGCCGGATGAGGGGGTCGCCCACCGTCGCGGTGTTGATTTCGACAATGGTCAGCGCGGTCGCGTCGCGGCGGCCCTCGGCTGCGCTGACGGAGGACGGAAGACGGACGACGGATGAAGAGTCCTCCATCCCTCTCACCTCCGTCCTCGGTCCATCGTCCTCGGTCCATCGTCCTCCGTCCTCCGTCGAAGTGGCCGCCCCGCCCACATCCACCAGCAGCGCGTAGACCTTGCCCGGCGTGGGCGAGGTCTGGCGGGGGTGGTCGCCCCGCATCTGAGCCTGGCGGGCCGCCGGGAAGAGGCCGCCCGCGCTCTCAACCTCCTCCAGGTAGTACTGCGACCGAATCAGCGGGTGTTGCCGCCCGAAGCGCGCCACCTGCTCGGCCACGTAGCGGCCATAGGCCGGCACCTCGGCGGCCACATGATCCGCGTCGTAGATGAACACGCGGCGCACCCCGTCACAGGCCTCTTGCCCCCGCAGCGCGCGGGTCATCTGCGCCAGCAGCGTGCGGTCCGTCCACGCCGTGCCCCAGTACACCGTCGTCGCGTTCGTGCTGGCCGCCATCGGCGCGAAGTCACGCAGCCACTTGGCCGCGTCCACCGACTGCGCCTCGTCGCACTCCAGTAGCAGGCTCGCCGTCGCCCCGACCACGTTGGCCGCCGGCGCGGCGGACAGGAACAGGCAGCGCGCCCGCCCCACCTCCAGGATGTAGCCCTCGCGCATCCGCGCCCGCTCCCAGCCCGCCCAGCGTTCGAGCAGCCGGAGCTTGCTATTGAGCGTCTGCGGCCGGTACGTCGGGCTGGCCTTGACGATCTGCCCGCCCTGGCGGCGATACACCTGGAGCAGGTACGCCTCAATGAGCGCGCTCAACTCGTTCTTGCCCGACTGCCGGCTCATCAGCACCGCGAAGCTCAAGCCCTGCCTGCCGATGACCGACGCCGTAATCGCCCGCGCCACCTCGCGCTGGTAGGCCCGTAGCCGAATGCCGGACCCATACCACGCGAACCGCTCCACATCCCGCAGCAGCACACTCTGCACGCCCCTCACACCTCCCACCCCAACTCGTCGCGCAACTCGTCTAGCGCCCGGTCCAGCGCCCGCGAGTAGCCATCGCCCGCCTGGCCGTCCAGGGCACGCTGGTCGCGCAGCAGACGGCCCAGGCGGCCCGCGTTGCGCGAGTACAGTTCCAACACCTGCACGAAGCGGGGGGAGGGCGGCTCGCCCCCCTGCGCCATCTCGGCCAGCACGCCCGCCACGTAGCGCTGCCACTCCAGCAGCCCCGTGACCACCTCGCCAATGCTCGCTTCCAGGCTCGCCTCCAGCGCCGTCAACTGCGCCCGCACCGGCGCGTCCTCCGCCGCCTCGGCCACCGGCCGATGCCGCCAACAGCGGCCGCCCTCGGCCCGCACCCGCCGCCGGCACGCCCCGCCCCTCTTCGTCGCCGCGCCGCACACGCTCTGCGTCATCGTCCTGCCTCCTCATGTCACCTGTGACACCACGCTCTGCCAAGAGCCAGGCGGTCTTTGACAGAATTAACAGAACGAACAGAAGAGGCCGGGGACGTAGTGTCAGGCGGCTTTCATTCTGCCAATTCTGTTAATTCTGTCTAAAGACCGGGGCCGAGCACATCTGCCCGGCCTGTGCGCCGGGGCCGCGCCCCCGCGTTGGTGGACCGCCAACAGGGACAAAAAAAGCGGCCCTCTGCGTGCCCGTCCCCAGGGGGACCGACACCAGAAGCCGCCTCAGATTTGCCTCCGCCGGCAGCGGTATTCAATTATGCCGCTATTCTAGCACATCCGTTCTGACCTGTCAAGGGGTTTATCGCCCACTGATCCATCATGGCAAAAACTTGCCGAGCCGCCCCCCTGCCCCTATCATACCCACTGTTGCCATCCCATCTTTCAAGTGCTGTTTGTCGCCTCATCTCATCACCAAGGACACAAAGGCACAAAGGCTCAAGGTTGGTGATTCAATCATAGGAGATTACCCATGTCCCTCACCGCCGGCCTTGTCGGCCAGTTTGAACGCCGCGTCGAACCCCAGCACACCGCCCAGCACCTCGGCAGCGGCAGCGTCCAGGTACTCGCCACGCCCACCATGATTCTCTGGATGGAGGAAGCCGCCGTCCTGGCGACCCACGCCGCCCTCGGCGCGGGGCAGGCCACCGTCGGCACCCTCGTCAACGTCCGCCACCTGGCCGCCACGCCCGTCGGCATGACCGTGCGCGTCCGCGCCGAACTGGTCGCCGTCGAAGGCCGCCGCCTCGTCTTCCGGGTCCAGGCCGAGGACGAACGCGAAGTCGTCGGCGAGGGCGACCACGAACGCTTCGTCATTGACCTCGCCCGCTTCCAGAGCCGCCTGGAGAGCAAGCAAAACGCCGCCTCTTCGAGTGGGAGCGGGTCGGGGTGAGGGTCTCAGGTGATCGTCTTCATCAACGGCCCGTTCGGCGTGGGCAAAACAGCGGTGGCGGAGCGGCTGGTCAAACAGCTACCCCGGGGGCTCCTCTTTGACCCGGAGTGGATCGGCTTTGTGATCAAGCGCACCTGGCACCGCCTTGTGCCCTACAGCGACTACCAGGACGACCCCCTCTGGCGGCGGCTGACCCTCTTCAGCCTCCGCGCCCTCGCCCGTACCGGCCGCCCCCTCGTCGTGCCCATGTGTATCTGGCGCACCGACTACTTCGACCAGATCGTCGGCGGGCTGCGCCGCCAGCACACCGTCCACCACGTCTGCCTGACCGCCTCGCCTGCCACGCTCCACGCCCGCCTTACAAGACGCGGCGACGCTCCCGGCTCGTTCGCCTTCCAGCAGGTCGAACCGTGCGTCGCCGCCTTCCAATCGCCCCTGTTTGACGTCCGCCTGCCCACCGACGACCAAACCCCCGACGATCTGGTCGCCACCATCCTGGCGCTTTTGCGACAAAATTTACAAAATGAACAGAATGGCGAATCCTAAAATCCTGTCAATCTTGTAAATCATGTCTAACGACTCTCGCATGCTGCGTTGCTATAGCCCGACTTGAACGGCGAGACGGTGCTCGCCGCCGGGTCGAAGCGGTGGCGGACCACGCAGCCGATGTCGTTGCCCAGCATGTGGATCGAGATGGACGGCCCGCGCGAGGTCGTCGTGACGCGGTGGATGTCGCCGTCCGGCGGCAGCAAGCTGTAGAAGTCGCCGGGGTGCAACTGGCGTTCCTCCACCCGCGTCAACCGCGCCGTGCCCGCGTTCAGATTCCCGCCTTCGAGCCGGTAGACCTCTTCCTTCTGGTTGCCCCGATACAGCCCGACCAGCCCCCACGCCAGGTGGTCATGCACCGGCGTAGACACCCCGCCCGGTACCACCAGCGCGCTCAGCGACAGCGACTTGTCGCCCGCCAGGAACAGCAGGTATTGGCCGATGCCACCGCCCATGCCGCCGCGCCGGTAGGGACGGGTGAACTCCGGCGGCAGCCAGCCCTCCATCGCCAGCAACTGGGCGAAGGCCGGCCGAATCTGCTCCACCAACACCGCCGGCTCGCCGCTGTGCGCCATCGCCGCCTGGACAGACGCCATAAAGGCGCGCACGACAGGTGAATTGACATGGAACTGGTCCCGCGTGTCCATGCTGCCTCCTGCCCCCCTCACCCCAGGTTCTCAATCGTCACCGGCTCCACCACCTCGGCTAGCTCGAAGCGAAAGATGCGCGAGTAGAAGTATAGCTCCGCTTCCAGTGAGCGCCGCACATTCTCGGCGCGGCGGAAGCCATGCCCCTCGTCCTTGAACAGGACATAGGCCACGGGGATGCCCTTCTCCCGCAGCGCGGCCACCATCGCCTCGGCCTGGTCCGGCGTCACGATCTTGTCCAGCCCGCCCTGGAAGAAGATAATCGGACAGGCCAGCCGCTCGACGTGGCGCAGCGGCGAGCGCGCCTGGTAGACATAGCGCCGCTCTGGATACGGCCCAATCATGGAATGGTTGTAGCGCGACTCGAACTTGTGCGTCGTGGCGTCGAGGAGTTCCTGGTCGCCGATACCGTAGTAGCTCGCGCCCGCCTTGAACACGTCGCGGAAGGTCAGGGCGCACAGTGTGGTATAACCGCCCGCGCTGCCGCCGCGAATAATCAGCCGGTCGGGGTCGGCCCGCCCCTGCCGCGCCAGGGTCAGCGCGCCGTTGCAGCAGTCGTCCACGTCCACCACGCCCCACTGCTCGTTGAGCCGTTGGCGGTAGGCGCGGCCAAAGCCCGTGCTGCCGCCGTAATTAACATCGAGGACGCCGAAGCCCCGGCCCGTCCAGAACTGGATGTTCAGGTCGAGCTTGGCCGTCGTCTGGGCGGTCGGCCCACCGTGGCTGAGGACCATGAGCGGCGGCGCGGTATCGGCGGGTCCAGCGTAGTCACGGTTCGCCGGGGGGTAGAAGAAGCCGTAGGCGGTCAGCCCGCCCTCGGTCGGGAACTCAATGACTTCCGGCGTAGACAGGTAGCCGGGGTCCAGGTCGAGCGTCACCGGGCGGTAGACCGTCGTCAACTGGCCGGTCGCGCTATCCCAGGCGACAACGGCCGGTGTCTCGGTCGGCGCGCCCGCCGCGAAGAAGGCGGTACCGCCGCTGGCCCGCACCGAGACGACCTCGGTGTAGGGGGTCGGGATGGGCGTGAACTGCCCGCTCGTGGTGTCCAGCGTCGCCAGCCGCCACACGCCCTGCTGACCATACGTACATACCAGCCGGTCCTCGGTCAGGAAATCGTAGGTCGCCGTGCCAAAGGCCCACTGCGGCAGGCCGAACTCGGCCTCCATCGGCCACAGCGCCTCGACCTGCCCGTCGCGCCGGCGGTAGAGGTTCCACCAGCCGCTGCGGTCCGAGACAAAGTGCAAGACGCCGCCCGGCGACCACGCCGGCTGGAAGATGGCCTCTGTCGGTCCGCCCGCCACCAGGGTCGGCCGACCCAGACCGCCGTCGGCCCCGACCTCCGCCAGCCACAACTCGCAGCCGTCCCACGGCATGTTGGGATGCCGCCAGGCCAGGTAGGCCAGCCAGCGTCCATCCGGGCTGAGGCGCGGCGCGGCGTAGAAGTCCGCCCCCTCGACCAGCACGGTCCCAGCGTCGTCGCCGTCCAGGCTCACGCTCACCAGCGTGTTGACCGGCTCGTGCCCGCCGCCCGTGTGGTCCTCGCGCACGCAGACCACCCGCCCGCGCCGGGGGTCCAGTTCCATGTCGGCGTAGCGCATCCCCTCGTGCCCTGTCAGGGGGCGCGGCCCCCCTTCCCCCTCTTCCCCTTCCTTCCACGTCTGCCTCACGTCCAGCCGGTACAGACGCTGGTCGGCAAAGTGGACGTAGACGAGGACGCCGTCCTTGACCGCGAATGCCCCGCCGCCGTACTCGTGGACCGCCGTGCGCACGTTGACGTCCGCCGGCGTGACCTCCTCGACCTGGGACAGGTGGTCCGCCCGAGCGCGCATCAGGGCCAGCCGGCCGCGCTCCTGGGGCCGCGCGTCGGTCCAGTAGACGTCCGCGCCGTCCACCTTCAACTGGAAGTTGGTCACGCGAAAGTTGCCCGCCCCGACCATCGCGGCCGAGATGGGCGACTGCCACGCGCCGTAAGGAGCTACCTGGGGCATACGCTTTCCTTATCTACCTTCGCCAAAGGCCGGGGCGAACTCTAAGCCCCTCACCCTAACCCTCTCCCAGAGGGAGAGGGGATACTGTTAGCCTATTGCAAGCGATCGCGCCATCGCCCTTGGTCCAAGCCGCTTAAGCTACATCCGCAGAACCCGGTGCCCCCTCTCCCCCTGGGAGAGGGCTGGGGTGAGGGTCTTAGGCCTCCGCTCAAAGTGTACTTTCCACAATCGCTTCAAAGACCGTCTGTAACACCGCCTCCGTCTGCGTCATC
>CAZFUK010000120.1:6690-11577 GCA_964522005.1 uncultured Anaerolineales bacterium
TGCTCATTCGTAAATCGTAGCACCCGCAGGCCTCGCTCCGCCAAGTACTGCGTCCGGGCCTCGTCGTAGGCCATGACCTCTGGCTTACCATGATGGTGGCCGTCTGCCTCAATCACGAGGCGATGTTCGGGGCAGTAGAAGTCCAGGATGTAGGGGCCAAACTGATGCTGGCGGCGAAACTTGGCATTCGTCATGCGGCGGTCACGGAGATGCCGCCAGAGACGTTGTTCCGCCGGGGTGCTGAACGCGCGAAGGGTACGACACAATTCGAGGAGGGCGACATTCCCCTCTCCGCCTCGGTAATTCATCACCACGACAGTCCCTTCACCAAGTAGCCGGTCCCCCTCTCCCCTTGCCTGTCCTCCTTTATGGAGAAGGAGAGGGCAGGGATGAGTGTCCGCTACGTTCCCGCCTGCTTGCGCCACTTCTCGCGGGCATCGGGCGGCGTCTTGTTGACCACGCGCACCGAGTTGCCCCCCAGCCGCTGCTCCAACTGCTTGATGAGCAGCTTGTTGCACTTCGTCTTATCGTTGGGGAAGTCAATCTGCACCCGCGCCGAGCCGCGCGGCACAATGACGCTGAACGTGTCGTGGCCCGCGTAGCCCGTCACCAGCTTGTGAATCTCGCCCAGGCGGCGGATGTCGTCCTCCGTGTTGCCGCTGCGCGGCAGGGTGATCTCCAGATGGTAGACCAGGTCGGCGGCAAGGTCCGGCTCCTCGGCCGGGGCACCGGGCGCGGGAGGGGTAGGGGACGGGGGCGCCGGCGCGGACGCCACGGGCCGGGTGAAGGCCGGGGCGGGCGGCGCGGCGGGTTCCGTCTTGGTCGGCGCGACCTCGACCGTGGGCGAGCGGAGGACCAACGGCGGGGCCGCCGGCGTCTCAAGGGTCGGCGCGAGCAGTGAGTCGGCGGCGGGGGCCGCTTCAACTGCCGCATCGTCGGTCCACTCCGGCGGCGCGCTCGGGAAGAAACCCTCCACCGCCTCGACGCGGCTCCAGTCAATCTCGTCCAGGGCGACCGGCTCGACGTTGGCGACGGCGTCCAGGCTGTACTCGCGCACCTCGTCGGCCAGGACGTTGGCCTTGTCGTTGTAGGTATCCACCTTGCCGCGCACGAGCACCAGGTTGTCCGTCGTCAGCAGCCCCTTGACGCCCTCGTAGATGCGCGGGAAGAGTGTCACGTCCACCTGGCCGCCCAGGTCCTCGATGGTGATAAAGGCGAAGGGATCGCCCTTCTTGGTCTGCCGCACCCGCACCGAGTTGATCATGCCCGCGATGACCACGGGCTGGCCCTTGAGGCTCGGGTCCAGGTCGTTCAGGTTGTGCGTGGTCTTGCTATCGAGGGTCTGGGCCAGGCGGTGGAGGGGATGCTCGCCCAGGAAGCAGCCGAGCAAGTCCTTCTCCCAGGACAGCATCTCCTTGCTGGAGGGCGCGTCGGCGCGCGGCAGGGTCAGCGTGTTCAGGCTGAAGCCGCCGCTGGCGGGCGATGGGCCGGCCAGTCCGCCGAACAGGCTCATCTGGCCCACGTCCTGGGCGCGGTGGTGCTCCGCGCTCAGGCTGACCATCGAGTCCACGGCCTGGAGCAGCTGGGCGCGGTGGCCGAACTCGTCAAACGCCCCGGCCTTGACCAGGCACTCCAGGGCGCGGCGGTTGACCTGGCGTAGGTCCACGCGGCGGGCGAAGTCATCCAGGCTGGCGAAGGGTTTCTCTCCGCGCGCCGTGATGATGGTCTGCACCGGGCCTTCGCCCACGTTCTTGACCGCCGCCAGGCCGAAGCGAATGCCCGTGTCATGGGTAATCTTGCCCTTGACCTCGTGGGCGGGCAGCTTCTCCATGCCGAAGTCCGCGCCCGACTTGTTGATGCTCGGCGGCAGAATCTTGATGCCGAGGGCGGTGGCGTCGGCCACATAGCCGCTCGCCTTCTCGGTGTCACCGCACGACACGCTGAGCAGCGCGGTGATGTACTCGACCGGGTACTTGGCCTTGAGGTAGGCCGTCTGGACCGTGACCACGGCGTAGTCGGCGGCGTGGCCCTTGGGGAAGCCGTAGCGGGCGAAGGCCTCGAAGTCGTCAAAGATTTCGTTGAGCAGCCTCTCGTTCAGGCCCTTCTTGACGCCGCCGCCGACAAACTTCTCGCGCTGCTTGAGCAGGTCATCCTTTTTCTTTTTGGCGACCGCCTTGCGCAGCTTGTCGGCGTCCGTCGCCGTGTAGCCCGCCATGTCCATCGCCGTCCGCATGAGCTGTTCCTGGTAGACGAAGATGCCGTACGTCTCCTTCAGGATTGGCTCCAACTGCGGGGCTTTATACTTGATCTCCTCCTCGCCGTGCATGCGCCGGATGTAGTTCGGGATGTACTCCAGCGGGCCTGGACGGTAGAGGGCGACCAGGGCGATGATGTGCTCCAGCCGCGTCGGCTTCATCTCCTGGAGGATGCGGCGCATGCCCGGCCCTTCCACCTGGAACACGCCCTGTACCGCCCCGCTGGCGAGGAGCTTGAAGGCGTCCGGGTCGTCGGTGGGAATCGTCGCCAGGTTAAACTCCACCCCGTGGTGCTTCTCAATCAGGGCCGCGGCGCGCTGCATAACCGTCAGCGTCGCCAGCCCCAGGAAGTCCACTTTGAGCAGACCGATCTCGGTGACGATCTGCATCGGGAACTGGGTGACGGCGGGCGCGTTCTCGTTGTCGCCCTTGGTCGGCCGGTGCAGCGGGCAGTACTCCACAATGGGCTTGTCGGTGATGACGACGCCGGCGGCGTGGGTACTGGCGTGGCGCGAGACGCCTTCCAGCGACTTGGCCGTGTCAATCAGCGTCTTGACCTGGGGGTCGCCCTCGTAGAGTTCCTTGAACTCGCGGTTGAAGAACTCGTGGTCCTCGGTCAGCACGTCCTGGATGGTGACGGGCTTGCCCGGCACGGCCGGCACGAGCTTGGCGATGCGGTCCACCTCGGGCAGCGGAATGTCCAGGGCGCGGCCGGTGTCACGGAGGGCGGCCCGCGCGCCCAGCGTCCCAAAGGTGATGATCTGGGCGACCTTGTCGTGGCCGTACTTCTCCATCGTGTAGTTGATGAGCTGCTCGCGGCGGTCGTCCGGGAAGTCCAGGTCAATGTCGGGCATCTCCAGGCGGCCGGGGTTCAGGAACCGCTCGAAGATCAGGCCGTGGTGGATGGGGTCCACCAGCGTGATGAACAGGGTGTAGGCGACGATGGAGCCGGCCGCCGAGCCGCGCGCGTTGTACCAGAAGTTGCGCTCGCGGGCGAAGCGGCAGATGTCCCACACGATGAGGAAGTAGGCGTCGAAGCCCATCTGGTGGATGATCGCCAACTCGTGTTCGAGACGCTGGCGGACCACTGGATCACTGGCCCGCTCGCCGTACCGCCGCTGCAGCCCTTCCTCGCACAGATAGCGTAGGTAGGTCTCCGCCGTGTGCCCGTCCGGTAGCGGGAACAGCGGCAGGTGGTACTCCCCGAACTTCATCTTGAAGTCGCACATCTCCGCGACGAGGACCGTATTCTTGAGCGCGTCGGGGAACTCCGGGAACAGGGCCGCCATCTCGTCGGGCGTGCGCAGATAGAAGGTCTCGCCAATCCGCATGCGGTTGGGATCCTTCATCGTCGTCTGCGTCTGGATGCACAGCAAGACTTCGTGGGCGTGGGCGTCGGCGGCGCGGGCGTAGTGGACATCGTTGGTGGCGACCAGGGGGATGTCGAGCTTGCGCGACAGGTCCACCAGCTTGCGCGTCAGGTCGGGGATAAAGTCAATCGGATGGTTCTGGATTTCGACAAAATAGTTGCCACTGCCGAAGACGTCGCGGTACCAGCTGGCGACTTTATACGCCTCGTCCAGCTTGTTGTCCATCAACAGGCGCGGAATCTCGGCCGAAGGGCAGCCCGTGGTGACCACCAGCCCCTGGCTGTGAGCGGCCAGAACCTCCTTGTCCACGCGCGGCTTGTAGTAGAAGCCCTCCAACTGGGCCTTGCTGGCGAGTTGGAGCAGGTTCTTGTACCCCGTCTCGCTCTGCGCCAGCACCGTCAGGTGATAGGCCCCCGCCCCCCGCTCGCCGCCGCCCCGGTCGAAGCGGCTGTTGCGGGCGACGTACAACTCCGAGCCGAGGATGGGCTTGACGCCCGCCGACTGCGCGGCGCGGTAGAACTCGACCGCGCCAAACATGACGCCGTGGTCGGTCAGCGCCAGGGCAGTCATGCCCTGTTTGGCGCAGGTTTCGCACAGGTCCTTGGCGGAGGCCAGACCATCCAGCAGGGAGTATTCAGAGTGGCAGTGGAGATGGACAAAGTCAGTTGCCATAGAACACCCGAACTACACAACATCTAGAGGCTGTGGATAAGTGGACCACTTTATCTTGCGGTGGTCCCGCCCGCACCGAGTATTATAGCACAAAACCCCGTGCTCTGGGCCGGGGTTTTGGCTACGATTGCTCGACGGAGGCGAAAATTTAAGGTAGGACCGGCGAGTGTTCAGGTGGACAGAAAGTGTTTCCAAATTCTAGGTTGGGCGAATGCGAACGCCGTTCTCCGTCACCACGACGAAGTGGTTCTCCAGGCGGTCCAGGTACTGATCCAGCAGGAAGCGTAGCATATGCAGGCGGTTTGATGTACTCTCGTCACGCAGTCGAAACAGGACAACGCCTCGATGCGCTTGACCACTTCGGAACGCCAACTCACCAAAATCCTTGTCATTGGTCAGCACAACGCGCTCATCAACTAGAGCCTGCTGGCGTATAACAGCATCGTCTGCCTGTGGCATATCCTCAGCCACAGCGACGACATCATGCCCCACCTCTCGCAGGTATTGCACGACAGCAGCGCCTGTTGACTCATCTACTATGAAGCGCATACTCGTCAAACTTGCGGGGTCGGGACAGGGAAGACCATCTC
>CAZFUK010000121.1:0-2935 GCA_964522005.1 uncultured Anaerolineales bacterium
GGACGAGGGCGCCGCCAAGCTGGGCGAGGGCGCGCCCGCTGCCGCCAGCCGCGCCAGCACCGCGCCCTCCCTGGCCGACCTGAACGAGCACGTCGAGAAGGCGGTGAGCTTGCTGGCGGCGGGCGACCGCCAGGGCGCCCAGGCGGAACTCAAGCGCTTCACCGACGGCTGGGGCGCGGTTGAGGACCAGGTGTGCGAGACCTCGCGCACGAGCTACCGCGCCATCGAGGACGCCATGGCCGAGGCGCGCATCGCCTTCGCCACCGAGCCGTTTGACGCCGCCAAGGCCCGCACCGCTCTGCGCGCCCTCGAAACCCAGAACGAAACCTATCTCAAGGACCGCCCCACCGACGGCCCGGCCGAGAGCGCGGGCAGCGCGACGAGCCTGGCGCCTCTGGTTGGCTTGCTGGACCAGGCCGCTGGCGAAGCCCGCGAAGGCGACGCCGTCAAGGCGGCGGCGGCGATGAAGCAGTTCCAGCAGGCGTGGCCGGGGCTGGAGGTCCTGGTGGCGACGCGCTCGCCGCACGCCTACGAGGCTCTGGAAGAGGGCATGGCGCGGGCGTATGCCCTGCTGACCTCGACCCCGCCCGACACGGCCGCCGCGCTGGCCGTCATTGACGGCATGCAGACCGAGTTGAAGCCGCTCACAGCCGAGGTGCGCTACGGCGTCGCCGATGCGGCCATCATCATGCTGCGCGAGGGGCTGGAAGCCCTGCTCATCATCGGCGCGCTGCTGGCCTTCCTGCAGAAGTCGAACAACCGCGACAAGCAGCGTTGGATCTGGCTCGGCGGTCTGGCCGGTGTCCTGGCGAGCATCGTCACGGCGGTCGCCCTCCAGCGCCTCTTCGTCTCGGCCACGGCGGGCGCGAACCGCGAACTCATCGAGGGCGTGACTGGGCTGCTGGCCGCCGGCTTGCTGGTCTACGTGAGCTACTGGCTGCACAGCAAGTCGCACATGGGCGCCTGGCAGCAGTACATCCGCCAGCAGAGCAACGCCGCCCTGGTGCGCAACAGCCTCTTCTCACTGGCGTCCATCGCCTTCCTGGCCGTGTTCCGCGAGGGCGCCGAGACCGTGGTGTTCTACATGGGCATCGCCCCAGCCATCGCCCTGACCGACCTCATGCTCGGCATTGGACTGGCCGTCGTCGTGCTGGTGGTCCTGGGGGTGCTGATGCTGCGCTACGGCGTGCGCATCCCGCTGCGGCCCTTCTTCCTGGTGACGAGCCTGCTGCTCTACTACATGGCCTTCAAGTTTGTTGGCACGGGCATCCACGCCCTCCAGGTCGCCGGCGCCGTTCCCGCCACGCCCAGCCGCTTCCTGCCGTCGTGGCAGCCGCTCGGCCTGTTCCCGACGCTTGAAACGACGGCGGTGCAACTGCTGTTGCTCGGCCTGGCCGTGGCCGTCGTCCTGCTCTTCCGCCGCCAGACGCCCATCCTCGCCCGCTCCTGAGACATTACCCCCTCCCCGCCCAAACCAGGCCTGGTCCTCCACCCAGGCCTGGTTTGTTGTGGTCCGGCGCGTCCCCCTGTTGCCTAACCCGAAAACTTGTGCTAGACTCTGCGGACGACAGAACAAGACCTGACAGGATTTTTAGAAACCTGTCAGGTCTGCCGCCCCAGGTACAGGAGGAACAGTGTCCACTCAGATTCAAAGCGAGCACTTCACCGCCGCGCTCTACGGCCTGCTAGATGAGGCGTTTGACAACGTCCACGGCTACTTCCTCGACAAGGGCACCTCCATGTTCGAGACGCTGGCCGACATCACGGCCGAGGAAGCATCCATCCCTGTGGGCGGCAAGTGCGCCACGCTAGCCGCGCAGGTCAAGCACGTGGCGTTTTACCTGGACGTGGCCGAGAAGGCGGTGCGGACCGGCCAGTACGAACGGGTAGACTGGGGCCAAATCTGGCGCGAGACTCACGCGGTCACGCCTGAAGAGTGGGAAAGCATCCAGGCGGGCCTGCGCCAGAGCTACGATCGGATCAAGGCGCTCATCGCCGACCAGCCGGCATGGCCAAGCGAGCGGGAGATAGGCGGCGCCATCGCCTTGATCGTCCACACCGCCTATCACCTGGGTGAGATCCGCCAGGCCCTCTGCACTTTGCGATAAGGAGTTGAGATGCTGAATCAACAGGCTGCTTCTGATTTTACCCTCGTGCATGAGAAGACGGAGCAGGCGGTCCAGGCGCTGCGGGAACTGGGCCTGGGCGCGTGGCTGCTCATGGGCCGCGAGACGCTCGAAATGGCCGACCCCTCGTTAGCCCTCGTCGTCGGCACGACGGTGACATGGACCTCCATCTTCCTCATCACCGCCGACGGCGACCGCACGGCCATTGTCGGCACCTACGACAAGCCCAACCTGGAGAACACGGGCAACTTCACCCACGTCGTGGACTACGTCGGCTCGCCCAGGGACGCCCTGCTCGACGCCCTGCGGCGCACCGACCCCCAGTCCATCGCCATCAACATCTCCGCTTCGGACAAGATGGCCGACGGCCTGACGGTGGGCCTCTACCACAAGCTGCTTGAGTACCTCGATGGCACACCGTGGGCCGACCGCCTCGTCCCCTCCGACGCGCTCGTGTCCGCCGTGCGCGGCCGCAAGTCGGCGTCTGAGATCGCCCGTGTCCGGGTCGCCATTGATACCACCCTCGCCATCTACGAGCGGGTGGGCCAGCGCCTCAAGCCAGGCCAGACCGAGGCCGAGATCCACGCGATGGTCAGCGAGTGGGTGGCCGATCTGGGGCTGAGCATGGCCTGGGACCCGGAGTACTGCCCGACGGTGCACAACGGGGCGCGGCCCATCGGCCATACGACGGCGGGCGAGTACCAAGTCACGCCGGGGACGATTGTCCACATGGACCTGGGGGTGAAGCAGGACAGCTACTGCTCGGACTTGCAGCGCGTCTGGTATGTGTCACGAGGCGAGGGGGATAC
>CAZFUK010000121.1:3035-11563 GCA_964522005.1 uncultured Anaerolineales bacterium
GCTACTGCTCGGACTTGCAGCGCGTCTGGTATGTGTCACGAGGCGAGGGGGATACACCGCCGGCCGAGTTGACGCGGGCGTTTGAGACGGTGGTGGGGGCGATCCAGGCCGGGGCGCGGGCGCTCAAGCCGGGCGTACCGGGCTGGGAGGTGGACGCGGTGGCGCGGAAAGTGGTCACCGACGCGGGCTACCCGGAGTACCTGCACGCGCTAGGGCACCAGGTGGGGCGAGCGGTGCATGATGGGATGGGGCTGCTGGGGCCGAGGTGGGAGCGCTACGGCGACACACCCTTTATGCCGGTGGAGGTGGGCAACATCTTCACACTAGAGCTGGGCGTGGAGGTACCGGGCATCGGCTACGTCGGGTTGGAAGAGGACGTGCTGGTGACGGAGAGCGGGGTCGAGTGGCTCGCCCCGCCGCAGACCGAGTTGATGGTGGTGTAGCATCAACCCCCTATCAGCCGGCGCGTCCACGCCCATGACACAGCGGCGGGACTATCCGATGCGCCACGTGCTAGCTTGAGCTATTCGACTCCCGCCAGGGCCAGCACGTGGCGCATGCGCTCGGCGGCCAGCTCTGGGTCACGTAGTAGCCCGGCCTGGTCGGCCAGCTTGAACAACTCCACCAGGTGGACCACGGAGCGCGCGCTTTCCATCCCGCCGACCAGCCTGAAATGGGACTGGTGGCCGTTCAGGTAGGCCATGAACACCACGCCCGTCTTGTAAAAGCGGGTCGGGGCCTGGAAGATATGGCGGGAGAGGGGCACCGTGGGCGCCAGGATGGCGTCGTAGCGCGGGGCGTCGCCCGCGTCCAGAGCCTGGAGCGCGGCCGACGCCGCCGGCGCGATGGCGTCGAAGATCCCCAGCAGGGCGTGGCTGTAGCCCTGCTCATCGCCCCGAATCAACGCCGGGTAGTTGAAGTCGTCGCCGGTGTACATGCGGACACCCGGTGGCAGGCGCCGCCGCATCTCAATCTCATAGGCAGCGTTGAGCAGCGAGATTTTGACCCCGTCAATCTTGGCCTGGTGATCGCGGATGATGTGGAGGCACACATCCATCGCCTGGCCCACGTCGCGGAACCCCCAGTAGCCCGCCAGGGCGGGATCAAACATGTCGCCGAGCCAGTGCAGAATGACCGGCTCCGCCACCTGCGACAGCACCCTGCCGTAGACCCTCACATAGTCGTCCGGGCCGGTCGCGCAGGCCGCCAGGGCGCGGCTGGCCATCAGGATAATGCGCCCTCCCACGCCCTCGACGAAACCGCACTGCTCGGCATACGCCGCCTCAACCTCGGCCAGCGTCAGGCCGACGCGGGGCGCCAGATGGTCGGTCCCGGCGCCGCACGCGAGTCGGCCGCCAACGGCACGGGCCTCGGCCACCGACCGTCGAATCAAATCCTGGGTCGTGCGCCAGTCCAGCCCCATGCCGCGTTGGGCCGTATCCATCGCCTCAGCCACTCCCAGCTCTAGCGACCAGAGATAGCGCCGATAGGCTAGCGTCGAGTCCCAGTCGAGTTGGGTCTCGAGGGTAGGGTTGATCGGGGCCAGCGGGTCACCCACGACGTGGGCCGCCGAATAGGCGACGCGGCTGCGCAGTGGACCGTCCGGCAGGCGAAACGTCAAAGGCTCGCCGAGCGTGTAGAAGCCGAGGGTACGGTCAGCCTGTGGCAGACGAAGTTGAACAGACATAGCTGGCTCCCTGTCCATCACGACCACAGGCGGTCCCAACTGCGCTCGGTGTCCCACTGGGTCGTCGGCTCGAAGAAGCCGGGGTCACTGGGGACGAGGTGTTCGCGCACGGCGTCCTCGTTGAGGGTGAAGCCCAGGCCCGGCCCCTCCGGCACCTGGATATACCCGTCTTGTATCAGAGGCTTAGGGACACCGTCCACGAAGTCGTTCCAGAACGGCACGCTGGTAAAGTGGTGTTCCAGGGCGATGAAGTTTTCGGTGGCCGCCGCGCAGTGGACACTCGCCAGGGTGCTGATGGGTGTGCCCGCCATGTGCAACGCCATGCTGATGCCGTAGCCCTGCGCCAGGTCGCCAATCTTCTTGGTCTCCAGGATGCCGCCGCTGGTGGCAAGGTCAGGGTGAATGATGTTGACGGCCCGCGCCTGGAGGAGGGGGAGGAAACCTTCTTTCAGGTAGATGTCTTCGCCCGTGCAGACCGGCGTGTTGAGGGCGCGTTCAATCTGGACCCACTTGTCGGTGAACTGCCAGGGGACGAGGTCTTCGAGCCAGGCCAGGTTGTACGGCTCCAGGGCCTGGCCGAGGCGGATGCAGTCGTCCACGCCGATGTGCCCAAAGTGGTCGGCGGCGATGGGCACCTCGTCGCCGACGACCTCGCGCACCTGCTCGACATACTCGCAGATGAGGCGAATCCCCTTCGGCGTCAGGCGGACGTGGGTAAACGGGTGCATGAGTTGGCGGGTGTTGAAGAGGCGCTCGACCTCGTCGCCCGGGTCGCCTTCCAGCATGCCCTGCGGCCAGGACAGCGCGCCTTTCACGCCAATGAGCGGCTGGACGCCCAGGTCCATCTTGAGCATGGTGTAGCCGCGCCCCAGGCGTTCCTGGAGCTTGTGGCCCATCGCCTCGCCGGTCGGCTCGTTGGGCGTGTCGCAGTACATGCGGACGCGGCTGCGGAACTTGCCGCCGGCCAGCATGTAGGCCGGCACGCCATACGCCTTACCCGCCAGGTCCATGAGGGCCATTTCCACGCCGCACACGCCGCCGCCCTGGCGGGCATGATAGCCGAACTGCTTGATCTTGCGGAAGAGCTTGTCCACGTTGCAGGGGTTCTCGCCCAGCAGGCGGCTCTTGAGCAGCAGGGCGTAGGTCTTGCTCGCGCCGTCGCGCACTTCGCCGTAGCCGCTTAGCCCCTGGTTGGTATCAATGCGGATGAGTGGGAAGCGCCAATTGCCCCAGCCGACCGTGGCCGTGCGCAGGTCGGTAATGCGCAGTTCACTGGGGCGCGAGGCGGTCCTGACGTGGTCTTCGGGTCGAGGCTGGTCGTGGGAGGGTTGGGTCATATTGATTCCTCCAAAATCGGTCATCGTGTAGGGGCGCGATCCCCGCGCCCAGGGCGGGGAGACCCCGCCCCTACAGTCCCCATACCAATTTTGGTCATCAAAATTTATCAGAGGCGGGAGGGTCTGCTATTTACCGTGTGCCTGCTTCCAGGCCTGGAAGTCGGCCTCGATGTCCTCGCGCCAGGTGGACACGTCAATCTCGCCGCTGGTGTACTTGCCCTCGGCCAGGCGCTGCTTGCCGAACTCGTCGCGGACGCGGATTTCCTCGCTGCGCTCGACCACGGCCTGGGCCAGGTGTGGCGGGATGAAGATGACGCCGGTGGGCGTGCCCAGGACGACATCCCCCGGCAGCACGGTGACGCCGCCGATGCGGATGGGGATGTTGAGGCCCGCCAGGGTCACGTCGGCGATGGCCGTGGGGTCCACGCCCCGGATGTAGAAGTTGACGTCCTCCAACTGCACCAGCCCCTGGTAGTCGCGAATGCCGCCGTCAATCACCGCGCCCGCCCGCGTGCGGCTGCGCACCGCCGTGCCCAGGTTATCGCCGACCACTGTGCCGTCTTTGACCTTGCCGAAGATGTCCACGACCATGACGTCGTTGAGCTGGAGCGTCTCGATGATCCACGAGTTCTGGCCGCCGACCTTGCCGCGCCCCTCGGCCAGCCCGGCCTGCTGCACGGCGTCGTGGTAGTCGGGCCGGTGTGGGATAAACTGGGCGGTCACGGCGCGGCCGACGGTGATCTGACCGGGGTGCGTCTCGCGCCAATTACCCTCGAACTGGCGGTGGTAGCCATGCTGGCGCAGCACGGACCAGGCTTCCTCGGTCGTGACGAGCTTCATCCGTTCGAGCAGGTCGTCGGGCACGCGCGGGCGGCCATCAGGGAAGCGGTCAAAGGGGTTGAGGCGGGTCATCTCGACCAGGTCTTCGCGGGAAGGTTGAACGCGCATTGGCAGGGTCTCCGTACGAGTGGGGATGTTTGTCGTGGCGACGAACCCCTCCCCCGTCCCCTCCCCTAGAAAGGGAGGGGTGATAGCGGCCCGTTACTCCCCCTTCCTTCGTAGGGACGGGGGCTGGGGGGTTAGGTTCAGGTTGCTCAAAGCTCAACGTCCGTAGACGGCCTGTTGGAGGCCGCGAATGTAGCCCAGGGCGAACAGCCGGCCGAACGAGGAGTAGCCCGCGTTCTCGTTGCTGTCGCCCTCGACGGTGGGCACGTGGTCGGGCCGCAGGACGCCGTCGAAGCCGATGTCGCGGTAGGCTTGCATACAGGCGAGCAAGTCCGTCTGGCCGGTGTCGTGCCACGTCTCCTCGAACTTCTCCGGCGTCCCGCGCACATCGCGGAAGTGGACAAAGAAAATCTTGCCCTGCCGCCCGAAGCTGCGGATGACGGCGGGCAGGTCGCGGGTCATGAGCGTGAAGTTGCCCTGGCACAGGGTGACGCCGTTGACCGGGCTGGGGACGAGGTCGAGCAGGCGCTGGAAGTTGTCCACGCTCCGCATGATGCGCCCGACGCCTCGGATGGGCGATAGGGGCGGGTCGTCGGGGTGCATGGCGAGCCGCACGTTCCACCGCTCGGCGACGGGAATCACGCGGCGCAAGAAGTACTCCAGGTTGGCCCAGAGTTCGTCTTCGCCGAGGGGGCCAAGTTCGGTCGGCGGGGCATTCTGCATCAGGGCACTGTCGAAGCTGGTGACGACCGAGCCGCCGCGCGAGGGCGTGGCGGTGTCGGTGCGCAGCCAGTTGAAGTCAGCCATCCACTCGTAGCACCACGCGGGGATACCGAGCCGACCCATGTTCTCGACCAGGGTGCAGACCGTGGCGATTTCTTCGTCGCGGCCCGGCAAGCCGCGCTTGGCCCGGTTGAGGGGCGGCCGCGCCTCGATGACAGCCAGGCTAAACCCGGCGTTCTCGTAACGCTGTTTCATGCGCAGCAGGGGCAGGTAGTCCCACGGCGCGTCGGCTCCGTTCTGGGGGTCGTTGAAGGGCAGGCCGCCCACGGCCCAGTCCACCCCGGCCTGTTTCGCCAGCCGCCACAAGGGCGACGGCGTCGGCGGCAAAAACTCGGCGATCTTGATCATAGACCTCAACCGGAAGGTGTTAGCCCTTCACGCTGCCCGCGGTCAGGCCCTCCACCATGTACTTCTGGGCGTAGATGTACAGAATCACGACGGGAATCGCCATGATGAGCGAGGCGCCCATCATCATGCCCCACGGGTAGATGTCGCCAAAGACCAGCAGCTGGAGGCCGACCGGCAGGGTCTTCAGGCTCTCACTGGTTAGGAAGACAAAGGCGAACAGGAACTCGTTCCAGGCGTTGGTGAACGAGAACAGGGTCACGGCAAGCAGGGCCGGCGCGGCCAGGGGCAGCGTGATGCGCAGGAAGGCCTGGAGCCGCGTCGCTCCGTCAATCATGGCCGCCTCTTCCAGGTCTTCGGGGATGGAGCGGTAGTAGCCGAGCATGACCCAGGCGGCGAAAGGCATCAGGAACGTGGGGTAGGTGACGATGAGCGACAGGTGGGTGTTGATGATGCCCAACTGCGTCAGGATGCGGTAGAGCGGGATGAACAGCAGCGAGCCGGGCAGCAGATAGGTGATGAGGAGGGCGGTGGTCATGGTGTTGGCGCCGGTGAAGCGGAGCCGCGCCAGGGCATAGCCCGCCAGGGCCGACAGCGAGACGGCCAGAATCGTGCTCGACGTGGCGACAATCACGGTATTCTGGAACCAGGTCTTGAAGGCGGTGCGCGTCAGCAAGCCGGTGAACTGGTCCAGCGTCCACGGGTCGGGCCAGAAGATGGAGATGCGCTGCTGGATCTGCAAGTCGGTCTTGAAGGCGGTGATGACGATCCAGTAGAACGGGAACAGGACGAACAGCAGCAGCGGTAGCAGGACCGCCAGGCGCAGGATAAACTCCAGGCGGTGGCGGGTGTGCAGGCTCATGACCGGCTGATCGCGGAGCGCAGCGGACCGTTGAGTCTTGAACGGAGCGGTCAGGGCGGCGCCCAGCCGGCCTAACAGGTCGCCCAGCAGGTGCAGGGGCCAGAACAGGGCGTCAATCAGCAGATTGAAACCCGCGCCGAGCCAGCCGAAGGCGCGGTCAATGGCGGTATCGTTCGTCTCGTGGGCCAGATCGCGGCGCATAAACCGCGCCAGCAGCAGGATGACCAGCGCCAGCAGCGGGGCCATGCTGAACGCGACCGCCGCGCCGGGACCGAAGCGCAGGCCGATAATCGCCCGCTCGTAGGCCAGGATGGAGTACAGGCGGGTCGCGCCGCCCGGCCCGCCGCCCGTCATCAGGTAGACGAGGCCGAAGGCGTTGAAGGTCGAGATGGTGGAGAGCAGGACGGTCACGGCGATGACATACTTGAGGCTGGGCAGGGTGATGTGGCGGAAGCGGTCCAGCGCCTTGGCGCCGTCCACCTCGGCCGCCTCGTAGAGTTCTTTGTCAATCGCTTTCAGACCGGCCAGCAGGAGCATGGTAAAGAAGGGGATGCCCTTCCAGATGTTGACGGCGATGACGCTGGGCATGGCGAGGCCCGGTTCGGACAGCCAGCCGACGCGCCGGTCAATCAGACCGATGCCTTGCAGGATGGGGTTCAGCCCGCCGAAGATGGGGTCGTAGATGCTTTTCCAGGCCAGGGCGGTGACGACTTCGGGCACAATCCAGGGCAGCAGCATCAGTCCGGTCAGGATGTTGCGAAAGGGCAGCCGGCTGTGGAGCAGCAGCGCGACGATCATGCCCACGATGAGCTTGAGCACGACCGAGACGACCGTGAACTGGACGGTGTTCTGGACCGCGCCGACGAAGTCGGAGTCGCTCCACAACCGCTGGTAGTTCTGCAAGCCCACGAAGACTTCGCTGCGGGTGATGGCCGAGCGCACGGTCATGCTGATCCAGATTGCATTGAGGAACGGCCACAGAATCAGGCCCACCATCAGGATGACCAGCGGGGCCATGAAGGGGAGCGCCACCTTCCAGTCCCGCCCCAACCAGCGCTTCAGGCGCTGCCCCGAGCCGCCCGCCCTTGGTCGCGCGAGGGCAGGGGCCGCGCTACCCACAACTTGCTTCGCCATGGCTACCCCTTTCGGTAGACGGAGGAGGGAAGACGGAAGACGGAAGACGGAGGACGGAAGACAGGGCCAGGCGACGAGGGACGGAGGACAGGTGACAAATGGATATCACCTTGCTCTTGTCCTGAATCCTCCGTCCTCCGTCTTCCGTCAGGTTTACTGCTTGATGCCGGCCTCTTCGAAGAGCTGCACGATGCGCTTGTGGGCGTCGGCCACGGCCTGCTCCGCCGTCATCTTGCCGCTGATGACATTGGACATCATCTGGCTCGGAATCCCTTCCGACAGGACCTGGTCATGCACGGCGCTGGGGGGCGCGGGATGCGACGTGCCATAGTAGGCGTCCGGGTTGAAGATAATGTCCTGGAGCCGGGTGAAGTTGGGATCCGACTTCATAATCTCGTCGGTCCACTGCTTCTTGTAGGCCGGCAGGACCAGGCCGCCGCCTTCCAACACCATGGGCGTCAGGTTCTTGGGGTTGAGCAGTTCGAGGGTGAGCTTCTTGGCGAGGTCCTTGTTCTTGGCGCCCTTGAAGATGGTGATCCAGCCGCTGCCGCCGGCTTCGAGAATCTTGCCGTCCTTCGCCTTGGGCTTGCGGATGAGCGCCGTCTTCTCCAGGTTGGGGTTCTTGTCGCGCTTCATCTGGCCGTAGATGCTGAGGGCGTTCTGCGTCATGCCGACCTTGCCCGCCAGGTACGCTTCGTTGTTGCTTGTGTCGGTCCAGCTCTCGACGCCAGGCGGGAGCATGGGCTTGTACTTGGCGTTGGTGTAGATGTCGGCCAGGAACTTGACCGCTTCCACCGTCTGGGGCGAGTTCCAGTTCACCTTCTTGCCGCCCGCGTCGGTGATGCTGCCGCCGAACGACTGGATACAGTCCATGATGATGCCGTGGCCGTCGCCCGACTTGTTAACCGTCACGCCCCAGCCCCAGAACTCCTTGGCCGGGTCCGACATCGCCAGCGCCGCGTCCCGCCGTCCTTCCCAGGTGTCCAGCGAACTCATGGGAATGTTCTTCGCGTCGAGCATGTCCTTGCGCACGAACCACGAACCGCTGTTGCTGATGAAGGGAACACCCCACCACTTGCCCTCCAGCTTGCCGCTCTGTACCGACCCGATGGGCACGACATCGCCGTACAGCCGGATGGCCTCCTCCACGACATCGGTGACGTCCTCCACGATGTCGAGGAAGCGCATCTGGGGGATGCTCAGGGTGTGATAGGACAGGTCCGGTGGCACGCCCGCCTGCACGGCGGCCTGCATCTTCGCCATGAAGTCGCCAAACACTTCGGGGTTGGCCGTCGAGATGTCCAACTGGGTATTGTTGGCCTTGGCGAAGTCCTCCACCGTCTTCTTGAACCGTTCCTGGACAGAGGCGAAGTACTCGGTGCGGTGGATGACCGCCAGCTTGCCCGCCGCGCCCTTGGGTAGGGCCGCCTCGGTT
>CAZFUK010000122.1:0-7727 GCA_964522005.1 uncultured Anaerolineales bacterium
GCAGCCGCAGGTCATTACCGACATAGGCCGCCAGCAGCGTGACGGCGGCGAGCTGCACCGTGCCGCCCTTGCGCTGGGCGCGCTCGGTCAGCCAGCGGACGACCTCGCCCTTCTTGACGTTGAGCGGCGCGAACTCCTGGATCTGCGCCCGGTTCCCCAGGCTCTGCGCTGCCTTGAGCACGGCGTTGGTCTTGGCGACCGTCTTGGGTTCGACCAGCAGCAGGTGCGTCGTCTCGGGCAGACGCGGCAGGTAGGCCGCTAGGCCCGCGCTCATAGAGCGCGCCGCCTCGCCTGGCTCGGCCTCGTCGGCGGTCTCGCCGGCCGCCTTGCGTCCGCCCGACGCCAGCCGCGTCAGCAGGCCCTCCACAATCACCAGCCGTGAGCCAAAAAACGGCGTCACGTCGCAGGTATGGGTCAACTCGCTCAGCGTGACGCGCTTGCCGTCCAGGCGCGCCGTGTTCAGGTCGCCCCAGGCCGGGTCGGTCAGCCGGGCGCGTAGCTCGGCCAGGGCCTCGGAGCGGCCAAACTCGTTGTCACCGTGGAGGATGAAGAGCATAGAGGTGATGGGTGATGGGTGATGCGTAATGCGTGATGCCTGATGCGTGATGCGTATTTCGTATTATCTTGTCTGAGATACGAAATACGCACTACGCACTAGGGGCTTAGCTGCCGATTTCGACGCGGTGGATGGTCATGTCGCCCATCTGGCGGCGCGTGACGTTCTTGAGCCAGGCGCCCTCGAAGTTGTGCGAGGTCGTCCACTGCTCCTGAACTTTAGGGCCGAGGGGCTGGGCGAACAAGAGGGCCGTGGTGGTCGCCAGCATCATGCGCGGCAGCTTCTCCCACATGCTCTCGTCGCGGCGGCCGCCGGCCACGGCGAAGGACGCCAGCCCGGCCAGGACGCCCGCGACCACGAGGTTCGTCCCGCAGCGCGGGTGCACCACCAGGTCGTGCTCGCCGCCGCGCACGCGCCGCAGCGCCTCTTCCACCGCCGGGGCGATGGCGTCCGTGGGCGCCTCGCCAATCACGTAGAAGCCGCTGCGGTCGGCGCGGCCCGCCAGGACGATTTGGGGGTACTGCTCCGATAGCACATGGATCGTCGCGTGTTCGATGCCGTGATTACGTCGGGTAGCGTGAACCGGTCCAAAGTCCAACAAGCCCATCGTCTCTCTCCTTCTAGAGGCCAAAACAGTCCCACAAAGTGTAGCACATCTATACGTTACGCGCCAGACGGCCCCGAGTTGCCGTAGGAGAACAATATTTTACACTTTTCCATTTACAAGCCGCCTCGTATCCAGTATAATGGCATTGACAGGTCCCCCCGCCCGGTCAGTCCCCCCTTTGTGATTCCCCAGAAGCTCTCTGGAGGCCGTGTATGCTGCCTTGCCGCCACCCCAGGCGTCACGTCCGCCGCCTGGCGTCCCTGGTCATCGCCTGTCTGGGACTGTGCCTGCTCGTCTATCTTGCTTGGGGGGCCGGCCGGGCCACCGCCGACGCGACGACGGCTCTCGCTGCCCCTCGCCCCCTCCTCCAGGCGCCGCAGCGCCCGGCGGCCCAGGCGCCTTACCCCCCGCCCGCCACGCTGACCCTGGCTCCGCCTACGCCGACGCCCCCGCCCTCGGCGTACCCCTCGCCCAGCGCCACGCTCACGCCGCCCCCTAACGACGAGTGCGCCTCGGCGGCCGTCATCCCGGCGGCCGGCCCGTGGCCCTACGCCGTCGAGCAGGACACACGCGGCGCGACCAGCGCCAGCAGCGATACGGTTGCGTGCGGCGGGAGCCTCAACAGCCACACCGTCTGGTATCGCTGGACCGCCTCCGCCACAGGCCGCCTGGAGCTTGAAACGTGCGGCTCCGACTACGACACCGTGATCACCGTCTGGCGCGGCGAGTGCGGCTCGACCGACATGCTCGCCTGCAACGACGACGCCTGCGGCTACGCCTCGCGGTTGGCCGTCAACGTCGAAGTCGGGCAGGTCTACCTGATTCGCGTCGGGGCGTATGGCCGAGGCGTCGGCGGCCAACTCCACTTGCAGGCCACCTTCGGGAGCGCCGCCGACCTCACCGCGACGGCGACGCTGCCCCCGCCGTCCACGGCGACCGTCACGCCGGACGCCTATCCTGTCCCGTCCACCACGCCGACGCTGGCCCTGCCCACCTTAACAGGCACAGCCCCGGCCTATCCCATCGCCTCGACCACGCCCACTGTCAGCGTGACCGCCACCCTGGTCCCGCCGGGCACGCCGCCGGCCTATCCCTATCCGCCGCCCAGCCCGAACCCCTATCCGTATCCCTATCCGCCGCCCAGCCCTACGCTCACCCCGCCCGCCAACGACGAGTGCGTGGCCGCCTCGGCTATCCCCGACGCCGGCCCGTGGCCCTACGTCGTCCAGCAGGACACCCGTGGCGCGACGAGCAGCGGGGACACGGCGGCATGCGGCGGCACGAGCAACAGCCACACCGTGTGGTATCGCTGGACAGCGCCGATGACAGGCTACCTGGAGCTGGACACCTGCGGCTCCGACTATGACACGGTGCTCACCGTCTGGCGCGGCGAGTGCGGCTCGACCGACATGATCGCCTGCAACGACGACGCCTGCGGCTACGCCTCGCGCGTCGCTTTCCCGGTCCAGGCCGGCCAGGCCTACCTCATTCGGGTTGGGTCGTACTCCCGCACGCGCGGCGGTCAGCTCGCCTTGCGGGCTAACCTGTTAAGTCCGGCTGACCTGACCGCCACGGCGACCCTGCGTCCACCCTCCGTGACGGGGACTCCAGGCGCCTATCCAGCGCCAACTCAGACTCTCGAACCCTATCCTGGCCCCTCCATCACCTGGACGCCTCCGCCGCCCTCGCCCACGCCTGTACCGACCGCGACGGTCACGGCCAGCCCGACGGCCACCGCCACCGATACCACGACGCCTACGCCCACCCACACCGCCACGGCGACGCCCACGGCCACGCCGACCTGGACGCCGACCGCCACCGCGACGGCGACCGCCACGCCAACGGCGACGGCGACGCCCACCGTCACGCTGACGCCGACGGCCACGGCGACGCCGACCATCACGCCGACGCCCACGCCGGTGCCCATTGTGTGCGACCCGACCAACCCGGCCAACGTGTGCGATGGGCGCGTGCTGGCGCGGGTCTATCTGGACTTTAGCTGTAACGCCTACTTCAACCTGGGGACCGACCAGCCCCTGAGCGACGCCGAGGTGGCGGTGACGCTCCACAACGGCCAAATTCTGACCGGGCGAACCAACGCTGACGGCTGGGTTGCCATCCAGGGCATCCACATCCTGGCGGGCCGGACGGCGGCAGTGCGACTGACGAGCGTGACGCCACCCGGCTGGGCTATCGCTGAAGGCTTAAACCTGGCGAGTTGTCCCACGAGTCCTGCCGAGCGGACCCTGGATCGGCTGTACTTCAACGCCGGTGTGGCGACCCTGGACTTCCGCCTACAACCGCGCTGAGACACCCGATGCGATTGTCATCCTGAGCGGAGCGAAGGGTCTGCTCTGCCAGCATCTCCAGAGCAGATCCCTCACTCCGTTCGGGATGACTGTCGAAGGTTCTGAGTAGCAATGAGCATAAAACAAGACGCCCGGTCCAACCGGGCATCCCTGTTTCAAGAGAGCTGACGACATTGGTCGTAGACCTGACAGGTTTTAGAAACCTGTCAGGTCTCCTGCGCCGCCCATCTCTAGGTGACGATGACCGAGTTGGTGGAGCCTCGGTCGTTGTCTACGTACTTGTCGGCGGCGTTGTCGTTGTGCCAGTGCTGGCCGTCGGCGATGTAGCGGAACTGGTACTCCCGCCCCGCGTCGAGTTCGAGGGTCACGCGCCACGTCCCATCCGGACCGTCCTGGCTCATGGCGGTGGCGTTGGTGTCCCAGTCGTTGAAGTCACCCACCAGGTAGATGCGCTCCGCCCAGAACTGGGCCGGTAGCTCGAACGTGATATGGACTTTGTCGGGTGTCGTAGCGGGGCGTCTATAGATCATGGCCTATATCCAACGGCCCAGGCGGCGAGACGCGACCGCCCTCGCCGCCTGAGAGCTGTGTTACTTGGTCACATTGTAGAAAGCGTCGCGGCCCAGGTAGCGGGCGGTATCCCCCAGTTCGTCCTCGATGCGCAGCAGGCGGTTGTACTTGGCGGTGCGCTCGCCTCGGCTCGGCGCGCCGGTCTTGATCTGACCGGCGTTGACGGCCACGGCCAGGTCGGCGATGGTGGTATCCTCGGTCTCCCCCGAGCGATGCGACACCACGGCCGTCCAGTTGGCCCGCTTCGCCATCTCGATGGCGGCCAGCGTTTCGGTCAGCGAGCCGATCTGGTTGAGCTTGATGAGGATGGAGTTGGCCGAGCGGCCCTTGATGGCGCGGGCTAGGCGCTCGACGTTGGTGACCAGGAAGTCGTCGCCGACCAACTGGACGCGGTCGCCGATGCGCTGGCGCAGCATCCCCCAGCCCTCCCAGTCGTCCTCGGCCATGCCGTCTTCCAGCGAGATGATGGGATAGCGGCTCGTCCAGTCCTCCCAGAAGGCAACCATCTCCGCGCTGGTCAGGGTGCGGCCCTCGCGCTCCAGGACATACTTGCCATTGTCGTACAGCTCAGTGATGGCGGGGTCCAGCGCGATCGCCACGTCGCGGCCCGGCTCGTAGCCGGCCTGCTCGATGGCCTGCATAATCAACTGGATAGCCGCCTCGTTGCTATCCAGGCTCGGCGCGTAGCCGCCCTCGTCGCCGACGGTCGTGCTGAAGCCCTTGCCCTTGATGACCTTGCCCAGCGCCTGGTAGATTTCGCTGCCCCAGCGCATGGCCTCCTTAAAGGACAGCGCGCCGATGGGCATGACCATAAACTCCTGGAAGTCGGTGGAGTTGACCGCGTGCTTGCCGCCGTTCATGATGTTCATCATGGGCACGGGCAGGGTGTGGGCGTAGACGCCGCCCAGGTAGCGGTAGAGGGGCAGTCCCAGCGCGTCGGCGCCGGCGTGGGCGACGGCCAGCGAGACGCCCAGCACCGCATTGGCGCCCAGCCGCGACTTGTTGGGCGTGCCGTCCAGGCCGATCATAAACTCGTCAATGCCCTTCTGGTCCAGCGCGTCCCAGCCCGTCAGTTCGGCCGCCAGTTCCTGGTTGACGTGCTCCACCGCCTGGCTGACGCCCTTGCCGCCCCACTGGTTCGGGTCTTTGTCGCGCAGTTCCAGCGCCTCGTGCGCGCCCGTGGACGCGCCCGACGGCACAGCCGCTTGCCCAAACGCGCCACCGACGAGGGTGACTTCCACTTCCAGGGTGGGATTGCCGCGCGAGTCGAGAATCTGCCGCGCGTAAATGTCATCAATCAGGGTTTCATCGTGAAAGGAGTGGGAATTGGCCATGGGTCCTCCGTGATATGTAGACGTAATACGTGATACGTGATGCGTTAGTCACCGACCAGGATGACGCGGGCGGGTGCGCCGTCGGCGTCGGCGATCTTCATGGGCAGGGCGATCAGGTGGTACGGCCCCGACGGGACATGGGCCAGGTTCAGCCCTTCCAGAATAACGACCCCCGCCCGCAGCAGCGCCGTATGGACCGGGAACGCTTCGTCGTCGCCGCGCTCAATGCTCAGGTAGTCAATGCCGACTAACTGGATGCCGCGTTGGACCAGCCAGTCGGCCCCCGAGGCGTCCAGGGCCACAAAGTCGGGGTCGAAGGCCGGCGTCAGCGGGCGGGTCCACTGCTCGGAGTTGGCCGTCTTGAGCAGCAGGCGGCTCACGTCACGGGGCAGCGCCAGGCCATCAAGCGTCGCCGCCGTCACGAGTCCCCGTTCCTCCGTCTTCCCACCCTCGACTTCAGCCACCCACGCTGGCCCCATGAGGCGGTCCAGCGGGAGCTGGTCAATCGGCGCGCCGGTCGGGAGGAAGTGGCGCGGGGCGTCCATGTGGGTGCCCGTGTGCGCCGAGATATTCAGGCGGGTCAGGTTGAAGGGGTCGCCCTGGGCTACGTCCATCTCACGGACGATCTCGACAGGGGGATCGCCGGGCCAGACGGCCAGGTGGGGGGAGATGGGCAGCGTCAGATCGTAGATAGTCATGCGTAAGCGTGATACGTGATGCGCGATGCGCGATGCGTGATGCCGGTTGACAGTTTCATTATAGCCGCGTTAGCCGCCGGTGACAAAGCGCGCTTGTCTGCCATCTGTCAGAGCCGTGTGGGGCAACGGGCGGCGGCTGTGCTATAATTGGGGGGTCTGATACGTACCTTTGGGATGGAGGAGGCACAGCATGGCAGAGTCACTGTTGGACCGAGTTGGGCTGCTTATCACGGCGAATGTCAACGCGCTGCTGGACCGCGCGCTGCGCGCCAACAGCCCGGCCGTCCTGGACGAATACATCCGACGCATGGAGGACAACCTGGAGGCGCTGGAGGACGCGGCGGCGGTGGTGGGCGGCGAGGGCAAGACGCTCCAGCGCAAGGCCGACGAGTACAACCGCCAGTTGACCGACCTCGACCGCCAGATTGACATGGCGTTGGCGCAGGGCAAGAACGACCTGGCGACGGCGGCGCAGAGCCGCTACAACACGGTGGCGCGCATGGCGCACAGCTACACCGAGCAGGCGGCGTCCCAGAAGCGCGAGTTCGACAAGCTGATGGGGGCGAAGCTCAAGCTGGAAGCCAAGTTGACCGACGTGAAGCATCAGCGCGAGGAACTGCTGGCGATGCTTCAACTCGCCAAGTCGAAGGAAGCGGTCAACAAGGCGGTACGCCAGGTGGGAGCCGTCACCAACGAGACGGCCGGCATCGAGGACATGCGCGACCAGGTCCAGAAGCGGCTCGACGTGGCCAACGCCCAGGCCGAGATGGACGCCAGCCGGCTCGACGCGCAGATGGAAGAGCTGCTCGAAAAGAGCCAGATTGACGACCAACTGGCGGAGCGGCGGCGGCGGCTGGGGCTGGAAAAGTAAGTCTATAGCTTGCCGCGATACAGTCCGCCGTCTACCAGCAGCGCCTGGCCCGTCATGTAGGACGCGGCGGGCGAGGCGATAAACACGACGGCATTGGCGAACTCGTCGGGGCGGCCCATGCGGCGCAGCGGAATGTCGCGTGTGATGGCCGCCTCGACCTCGTCCTGGGACTGGCCGCTGGCCTGGGCGCGCGTCGCCATGATGCTCTCGACGCGCTCGGTCAGCGTCCAGCCGGGCAGGACCGAGTTGACGCGGATACCGTCCGCCGCCAGTTCAATGGACAGTGTCTTCATCAGGCCGTTGACGGCATCCCGAATCGAGTTGGATAGGGTCAGCGGCGGGATGGGGTTCTTCACCGTCATCGAGTTGATGCTGACAATGGACCCGCTCCCCTGCCGCTGCATGGTCGGAACCACGGCCCGTACCAGCCGCACCGCGCTCAGGAGCGTCAACTGGCACGCGGCTTCCCACTGCTCCAGGCCCAGCGCCATAAACTCCCCGCCCGGCGGCCCCCCCGCGTTGGTCACCAGAATATCAATCCGCCCGAAGCGGTCCAGCGTCGCCTGAACCAGGCGGTCCACGTCGGCCTGGACGGTCACATCCCCAGGCACGGCGAGCGCCGGCGCGCCCAACGCCTCGATTTCGGCCTGCACAGCCTGGAGCCGCTGGGCGTCGCGGGCGAAGACGACGACGGCCGCGCCCTCGCGGGCAAACTGGAGGGCGACGGCGCGGCCTAGCCCTCGGCTGGCGGCCGTGACGATGGCAACGTGATCCTTGAGGCC
>CAZFUK010000122.1:7827-11505 GCA_964522005.1 uncultured Anaerolineales bacterium
TGCTGGAGAAACCAGGACCGATCAAATTGCTGGAGGCGCTTCCCGGCCTCGTCTGGTCCTAAAGCGGTCACAATATAGGCGAACAAGGTCGTATAGCCAGGCAACTCCGGCTCCTTGACCACCTCCAGGCGTACCTGGATAGGACCGAAGAGTCGTATCAACCGCTCGTGGGCTTCCAGCAGTGTGGGAACCAGAACAGGATGCATTTGGAGGTAGTGCGAGACCTGCCCCGGTCGGGTAAAGGTGTAAAGCTGTTCGAGGGTCTTAATTTGATCTACTGTGTCAATCATCTTGCTGTTTCCCGCACGAGTTCAGGCTCCGGCCAACGCGAGGCCATCTCGATCATGGCCTGTCCGACTTCAGGCCAATCATGGAGGGTAGCGGGGTCGAAGTCGGCGTCATTCGGCCAGACCAACGTGCCCGCTTCGGCATCCACTCGCACCTGATTGAACAGATGCAGATCGCGCAGCGGACCGTATAGCTCACCGCGTAACATGGGCCAGAAATTGATGACCTGGCCCGTGCCGTCGTCAAAGCCAATACGTAGCGTGTACGGGGCGAGTACGTCAAAACTAGTTACTGTGTAACTATCATGGTGCGGCATAGGCTAGTTTAGGAGCCGGTGCTCGCGTAGTGGCGCAGGCCGAACAGCCACAGGCGGTAGCCGATGAGCAGGAGCGTGACGGCGACGACCGGCCCTAGCCAGACGAGGACGCCCACGTCCCGGCCCAGCAGGTAGTTGGCCGGGTAGAAGGACGTGAAGCCGTAAGGCACCAGCCAGGTCAGCACAACCTGGACCCCCCGGTTGTACATGGACAGAGGATACTTGGCAAACTCGTTCATGTCAAACACGACGCGGGTGACCGGCACCGAGTCCATGATCCAGAACGCGCTGACGCAGGTGATGAGGTTGAGGCTGATGAAGATGAGGCCGCCGCTCACGACGGTGACGACCAGGTAGAGCAGGTGGGGCAGGTCCCAGGCGATGCCGAGGCCGGCCGAGGCGGTGGACACCAGGACGGCGCCCGTGATCAGGTGGCCGAGGCCCTGGTGGTCGAACCGGTCGGCCAGCAGGTGGAACAGGGGGTCCACCGGGCGCACCAGGAAGCGGTCAAAGCCGCCCGTGCGGATATACTCGCGCCCGACGGTCCACAGGTTGTCGGCGAACAGATAGGTCATCGACTTGGACAGCGCCAGCAGGCCGTAGACCAGCAGCAACTCCTCGTAGGTCCAGCCGTTGAGCAGGGGGATGCGCTGCATGACGACCCACACGGTCAGCAGCCCGGCCGCCTGCTCGATGAGCGTCGAGACCGCGCCAATGAAGAAGTTGACGCGGTACTCCATCAGGATTTTGAGCCGCTGTCTCAGGAACAATCCGTAGAGACTGAGGTAACGGGGCATGGGCGTGTTATCCTCCCTGGACCGTGACCTTGCGCACGGCGACGCGGAAGACCAGACGCGATAGCGGCAAGAGCACGGCCAGCGCGGCGAGTTGGGCCAGCCACACACGCGGGGCGTCGGACAGGGGGGCGATGCCGGTCAGGAAGGACAGCGGGACGTAGAGCGCCTGGGCGAAGGGCAGGACGGACAGGGGGCCAGCCAGCCAGGCGGGCATGAGGGCGAGCGGGACGAGTTGGCCGCTGGCGAACAGGGTAAACCCATAGCGGGCGACGCTTAGCCCCCAGATTTCGGTGACATAGAACGCCAGACAACCTAGAATCCAGTCAAAGCAGAACAGGACGGCGTGGCCGAGGAAGGCCGTCACCAGGAACACGGCCCACGCGCGAGCGTCTAGCGGCGGTTGCATGCCCAGGAACAGGGCCACGATGAACAGGGGAACCTGGAGCAGCATGCCCACCCATAGCTCGGACGCGCGCCAGACGTACTGGCTCGCCTGGAAGTCGAGCGGGCGGAGCAGTTCGACGGCGATCTGGCCCTCCTTGAGCAGATAGCCGAAGTTGTAGATCATGCCGGTGCTGTGGACGAACGGCGCGAAGATCAGGGCCAGCAGGACGTAGGTGAGGGTCTGCTGCTGGCCCAACCCGGCGATGAGCGCCTGGTCGGTGTAGACGGCCCGCCAGAAGAACGAGGTGATAATCAGGGCGATGGTCTGGACCAGCCACTCCATCCAGACCCAGATGGAATAGGCCAGGAAGAACTTGGGGGCCATGCTCGCCATGCCCCCGTAGCGCCGCACGGTCCGACCGAGAGCGAGAGCCATGCTTCTTCCCTACCTTCCCAGGCTGCCTTCGACGACAACTCCTTCGTCTGTCGTCCTCCGTCCTCCGTCCTCCGTCCCCCGTCCCCCGTCCTCCCGTAGCGCCCCCTGGTAGATGTGCTTAATGATGTTCGCCAGGTCTGGCTCGGCCAGGGAGAAGTCCACCACTTCGAGTTGGTTCATCAGGCTGGCGGCGACCTGGCTGGCCGTCGCGCGGGTGCGGTCGAAGCGGAGGACGAGCTTGCGCTCCTCGGCCGCCACCACCTCGGCCCCCGTGGGCAAGGTGAACATGGTGACGGGCTGGGCCGTGTCGAAGGTGATCTCGCGGAACTTGCCGAAACGTTCCTTGATGAGGCTCAGCGGGCCGTCGTAAATCAGTTTGCCCGCGTCAATGATGATCACGCGGTGGCATAGCGTCTCGATGTCGCCCAGGTCGTGGGTGGTCAGGACCAGCGTCGTGCCCTGCTCGCGGTTCTGCTGCTGGATGAACTCGCGGATGCGTTCCTTGACGATGAGGTCCAGGCCGATGGTCGGCTCGTCCAGGTAGACAATGCGCGGCTCGTGGATGAGGGTGGCCGCCAGTTCGGCGCGCATCTTCTGGCCCAGCGACATGGTGCGGATGGGGACGTGGAGCAGGTCTTTGAGTTCCAGAATCTCGGCAAACTGGTCCAGGAGTTGGCGGTAGCGGGCGGGCGGCACATCGTAGACTCGCGCGACCATGCCCAGCGACTCGGTGAGGGCGAGGTCCCACCACAACTGGGTGCGCTGGCCGAACACGACGCCGATGTCGCGAGCGTTGGCGACCCTCTCGCGGTGCGGGTCGCGGCCCAGGACGCGCACCTGGCCGCCCGAAGGCACCAGGATGCCCGTCAGCATCTTGATGGTGGTGGACTTGCCCGCGCCGTTGACGCCGATGTAGCCCACCACTTCGCCCGCGTCCACCCTGAAGCTCACGTCGTCCACGGCGACTTTGGGCTGGAAGCGCGGGCGGAACAGCGCCTTGACCGCACCGGCCACGCCGGGGTCCTTTTGAGGAATGTGAAAGACTTTGGAGAGATGCTCGGCCTGAATAATGGACAAAGGGCCTCCAGCCTGACGGACCGAATAGCGGTGACAGCCAACTTGAGCAGCATAGCATGGACGGTTCGGTTCCGCAAGACCTAAACGGATGATAGGGGTTAAGCTGTTGGGGGGATGGAGATGACGGTTAGGCGCTTGCGCTCGTGTTCCAGTTATGCTATAACATTCTCAGGGGTTGGCTGCCGTACCACCAGGAGGATAGCGATGTTAGCGATTGAGTTTCAGACACGGGTGGAGGATGGTAAAATCGAGGTTCCGGAAGCCTATCGCGGTCAGGTGGAGGGAACGGTGCGTGTCATCATCCTGGTCGAAGAACATAGGCCTTCCACTGGCCTCCTTGCCCACTTGCTGTCGAATCCGATTCAGATGAACGACTTTAC
>CAZFUK010000123.1:0-11501 GCA_964522005.1 uncultured Anaerolineales bacterium
GTCGCCCAGGTAGGCGTCGCCCCAGACCTGGGACAGCAACTGCTCGCGCGATAGGACGCGGCCGGCGTTCTCGACCAGCACGGCCATGAGCTTGTACTCGGTGGGCGTCAGGTTGACGGTCTCGCCGCGCTTGGTCACGCGCCGCTCCTCCAGGTCTATGGCCACGTCGCCCACCTGGTAAAGGTGGCTGGGGCGGGTGGGCACGGCGCGGCGGGTGCGGTGGAGGACCGCGCCGACACGCGCCGTCAACTCGGCGAAGCTGAAGGGCTTGGTGACGTAGTCGTCTACGCCGGCCGCGAAGCCGCGAATCTTGTCGGCCTCGGCGTCCTTAGCCGTCAGCATGATGACCGGCACCTGCGACATCTCGCGGATGCGCGACACCGTCTCCCAGCCGTCCATGCGTGGCATCATGACGTCGAGGATGATCAGGTCGGGACGGTGCTCGTACATCTGCTGCAAGCCGGCCAGGCCGTGGGCCGCCGTCAGAATCTGGTAGCCCGCCTTCTCCAGCGACTGGCGCAACAGGAGCAGCAGGGTGGTGTCGTCGTCAATGATCAGGAGCTTGGCCTGGTCGCGCTGGTTCAATGTGCGCCCCCAATGCCCTCCAGCGCCCAGGGGGAGGGGATACGCGGCGCCACCGGGGTGAGATAAGGTTCGTGGTTCGTCCATGGTTCTTCATCCGTCTGAGGGGCGAGCGGCAGGCTAAAGTAGAAGGTCGAGCCTTCGCCCGGTGTGCTCTCGGCCCAGATGCGGCCGCCTAACGCTTCGACCAGGCCACGCGCGATATACAGACCCAGGCCGTGGCCGTAGGTCTCGCGGTTGTCGCCCTGCTCGACGCGGTGAAACTTCTCAAAGATGCGGTCCAACTGGTCGGCGGGGATGCCCACCCCCGCGTCGCTGACCGCGATGACGATGCCGCCCGGGCCCACCTGGCCGCTTAGGCGGACGGTGGTGTCGGGCGGGGAGTACTTGAAGGCGTTGTCAATCAGGTTGGTCAGGACTTCCTCGACGCGGTCAGCGTCGGCCCAGGCGACGAGCGGGGCGGCAGGCAGCGATACGTCCAGGCAGCGGGCCGTGGCCGCGCCCACGTTCTGAGCCACGCGCTGAATCAGCGGGCCGACGTCCAGCCGCTCCTGGCGCAGGTGGAGCCGCCCGGCCTCGATGCGCGACACGTTCAGGATGCCCTGGACGAGGCGCGTCAGGCGCTGGGTCTGGTCACCGATGATCTGGAGCATGGTGCGCTGGCTCGGCTCAAAGCCGCCCTCGCTCATCAGCAACTCGACGGAGCCGTTGATGTTGGTCAGCGGGGCGCGCAACTCGTGGCTGACCATGGAGACGAACTCGGACTTGAGGTGGTCGAGGGCGGTGAGTTCCTGGTTGGCCCGCTCCAGTTCGGCGGCGCGGTCGCGCAGTTGTTGCAGCGCGTCCTGGAGTTCGCTCGTGCGCAGCGCCACCCGCTCCTCTAGCTCGCGGTTCAGGTTGAGAATCTGCTCCTCGGCGCGCTTGCGGGCGGTGATGTCGCGGATGATGGTCGCGCTGCCAATCATGCGGCCGGCGCTGTCGGTCAGGCGGTGGCTGGTGACTTCGACCACCAGGCGCTGGCCGTCGCGGGTAACGCGTTCGGTTTCGAAGTGGTTGACGAAGCCCGCCTCGGCCACGGTCTGCATCAGGGTGGCCGGCTCGCCCTGGGCCAGGCGCTCCGGCGGGACGAGGCTATTGACGGGCTGGCCCACGATCTCGTCGGCCGACCAGCCAAACATCCTCTCCGCCCCCTGGTTCCACGACTGGATGCGCCCGGAGTTGTCCACGCTGATGATGGCGTCGGCCGAGGCGGTGGTGATGCTGGCGAGGTACTGCTCGCGCTGGCGCATCTGCTGCTCGATGCTCTCCTGCTGGCGCAGGTTGTGCCCAATCCAGGTCAGCACCCACCACGTCACCAGGGGGCCGACCAGCCCGTAGACCAGCACGCCTTCGATAAAGCGAATCGTGGTGCCGCGCGGCTCGATCAGCCCGGCTTCCCAGAGTTGGTGGACGACGACGAAGAGGAAAATCAGGACCGGCAAGCCCCACCGCAGCCGCTCGATGGTTTCAATCGGGCGCATGCGTGTGATTACATTCATTGACTGCCTCACCTCTTTCCAAGCCTCGACAAAGTTTAGAACAAGGTTTAGAAGATTATGATTTTTCTAAATTATAGGCTGACCAGGGACCAAAGACCAACGTCATCGGTCCCCCGTCCTCCGTCAATTCAACTTGCCCTGACCCCTGGAGGGGGACTATAATCCCAGTTAGAGCGAGGCGCCGCCGTCCACGACGAGGACCTGGCCGGTCATGAAGTCGGTGGCGATGACGCTCATAATGGCCTGGGCGATGTCGTCGGGCGTGGCGTAGCGGCCTAGCGGCGTGCGCTGGACCGCGTCCGCCTTGAGCCGCACGGCGCGTTCCTCCCCCAGCCCTCGGGCGTGCCAGTCGGTGTCAATGAAGCCGGGCGCGACGCAGTTCACCCGGATGTCAGGGGCGAGGGCGCGGGCCAGGGACAGGGTCATGGTGTGGACGGCGGCCTTGCTGGCCGAGTAGGCGAGGCTGCTGCCCCCGCCACTGATACCCGCCACCGACCCCAGGTTGACGATGACGCCACCCCCGGCGCGGCGCATGAGCGGCGCGGCGGCCCGGGCGCAGAAAAACGTTCCCCGTACATTGGTGTCAAAGATGGGCAGCCAGCGGTCGTCGGTCAGCCCCTCCAGGTCGGCCAGCGGCACGTGCCTGGTGATGGCGGCGTTGTTGACCAGGATGTGCAGCCCGCCTAGCTCGCGCTCCACCGCCGCGACCATGCCGCGCACCGCCGCGTCGTCGGCGACATCGGCCTGGACGAGGAGGCCGCGTCCGCCCAAGCTCTCGATGGCGGCGAGCGTCGCTTCGGCTTCGGCCTGGCTCTGGCGGTAGTTGACCGCGACGACGGCCCCCGGGCGGGCCAGGGCGAGGCAGGTGGCGCGGCCCACGCCCATACTGCCCCCCGTCACCAGCGCGACTTTGCCCTTCGCGTCCATAGCTCTCTCCTCCCCCGTCAGGGGGTCAACAGCTTTTTTAACACGGTTCAAGACCGTCCACTGCCGTCTATTGTACGCCAACTGCCTGCCCGTGTCATGCCAGAGCATGCCAGAGAAGGAAGCCATCGTGACCACCCGATCCGACACCTCCACCCCCGCCGAAATCCAGGACCAGACCCAGGACGACCAGGCGGCGCTGGGGCCAAACGGCCCCAACAGCGCGATGGCCTGGAGCCGGCGCACGTCCATGCGCGCCGGGCTGGGGATGCGGCCGCCGCGCACCTTTAGCGCGCTCCGCCACCGCAACTTCCGCCTGTTTTGGTTCGGCGGCCTGATCTCCGTCGTCGGTACCTGGATGCAGATTGTAGCCCAGGGCTGGCTGGTCTACGAGTTGACCGGCTCGTCGCTGCTGCTGGGCGTCGTCAGCTTTGTCGGCTCCATGCCCACCTTCTTCTTCTCGATTCCGGCCGGCGTCTGGGTGGACCGCTACAACCGCCGCACGATTCTGATTCTGACCCAGACGGCGCAGATGCTGCTGGCCTTCGCCCTGGCCGCGCTGGCCTACCTCAAAATAGTGCAGGTCTGGCACATCGTCGCCCTGTCGGCGCTACTGGGTGTGGTCAACGCCATAGACGCCCCCGCCCGCCAGGCGTCGGTCCAGGACATGACCTCGCGCGAAGACCTGATGAACGCCATCGCCCTCAACTCGACCATGTTCAACCTGGCGCGCGTCGTCGGCCCTACCCTGGCCGCGGCGGCGGTGGCGATTACCGGCACGGCGTCGGCCTTCTTTATCAACGGCTTCTCGTTCCTCGCCATGATCGGCGCGCTGTTCCTGATGCGCTTCCCGCCGTTCCAGCCCAAGCCGGCCCGCGCGTCCATGTGGCACACGGCCCTGGAAGGCGTCGGCTACATCCGCACCCACCCGACCATCCTGGCGATGATTAGCCTGATGGCCGTGTCCAGCCTGTTCGGCATGTCGTACAACACGCTGATGCCGGTGTGGGCGGGGGACGTGCTCCAGATTGGGGTGACGGGCTACGGCTGGCTGATGACGGCCATTGGCATCGGCGCGGTCATCGCGGGGTTGTCGCTGGCCTCGCTGGGGAACTTCCGGGCCAAGGGCGCGCTGCTGACCACCGGCAGCATCGTCTTCCCGCTGTCGCTGCTGGTCGTGGCCGCCTCGCGCTGGCTCCCCCTGACGCTGCTGGCCCTTGTCGTGGTCGGCTGGGGCACGGTCAGCCAGGGCGCGCTGACCAACACCCTCATCCAGTCCACCGTACCGGACGACCTGCGTGGGCGGGTGCTGTCCATCTACCTGCTGATGTTCTTTGGCTTCATGCCGCTGGGGAGTCTGTTGGCGGGGTTTGTGGCCGAACGCTTCAGCCCGCCCGCCGCCATCATCATCGGCGCGCTGGCGACGCTGGCCTTCGCGCTGTTTGTCGTTGTGCGCGCCCCGCGACTCAGGGCGCTGGAGTGACAGGGGAAGGGGGAGTAGGGGGTAGGGATGACGGAGTTCTTAGCGGGGCTGGAACTGAGCGGCCTGTTCTACCAGGAGGCCGTGCGGCCCATCCTGGCCGACGCCTACCCCGACCTGGACTACGCCGCCGCGCTGGTCGGCTACGGCTCCGACGTCATCGGCTTTGACACGCCCATCTCGACCGACCACATGTGGGGGCCGCGCCTGTACCTGTTCCTGACCGAGGCCGACCTGCCTCGCCGCGACGCGATTTTCCAGACGCTGCGCCAGCGCCTGCCCGTGGCCTTTCGCTGCTACTCGACCCACTTTGGCTCGCCCGACGGTATCGGGGTGCGGCTCCCGCAGAGGGTGGAGCGCGGCCCGGTGGACCCGCTCATCTGGCTGCCGACGGTCGCCCAGTTCGGCCTGGACTACCTGGGGCTGGACCCACTGGCCGGCCTGACCGCCCGCGACTGGCTGACCCTGCCCGAACACAAGCTGCTGAGCGTGACGGGGGGCCGCGTCTACCACGACGGGCCGGGCGAGTTGACGCGCCTGCGCGCCGCCCTGGCCTACTACCCGCACAGCGTATGGCTCTACCTGCTGGCGGCGCAGTGGGGGCGCATCGCGGAGGAAGAGGCGTTTGTGGGCCGCGTGGGCGACGTGGGCGACGAGCTAGGCTCGCGAGTCGTCGCGGCGCGGCTGGTCCACGCCGTGATGAAGCTGGCCTTCCTGCTAGAGCGGCGCTACGCGCCCTACAGCAAGTGGTTCGGCTCGGCCTTCGCCCGGCTGGCCTGCGCGCCCGCCCTCGCCCCTCACCTGGCGGCCGCGCTGGCGGCGGAGGGGTGGCGCGCCCGCGAGGGGAGCCTCAACGCAGCCTATGAACTGGCCGCCCGCCTCCACAACGCCCTCGGCGTCACGCCGCCCCTCGACCCAACGGTGCGCCCCTACCACGGCCGCCCCTACCTGACGCTGTTCGCGGCGCGCTTCGCCGACGCCTGCCGCGCCGCCATCACGGATGAGGCGGTGCGAGGGTGGGCGCCCATTGGCGGCATTGACCAGGTCTCGGACAGCGTGCCCCTCCTGAGCCGCCCCCCATTGGCGCGCCAACTGGCCGCGCTCTACCCCACCCAGTCGAAATAACAACGCCCGCGCGAGTAGAGTAGCTCTCCTCGCGCGGGGCGTGTCCTTGGCCGTTGCCTTTAGTGGACGGGCTGCTTCTTGAGACGGTCGAAGAAGGTCTTGCGGGCCTTCATGACCTTGGGCGCGACCACGAACTGGCAGTAGGGCTGGTAGGGGTTGTTGGCGTAGTACTCCTGATGGTAGGCCTCGGCGGGGTAGAACGTGTCGAAGGGCTTGACCTCGGTGACGATGCGCCCGCCCCACACGCCCTTGGCCTGCCACTCGGCGATCTTCGCCTCGGCCGTCGCCTTCTGCTCCGGGCTGTGGTACAGGATAATCGAGCGATACTGCGGGCCGACGTCGTTGCCCTGGCGGTTGAGCGTGGTCGGATCGTGGACCGTGAAGAACACGTCCAACAGGTCGGCGAAGCTGATGACCGACGGATCGAAGGCTATCTGCGTGACCTCGGCGTGGCCCGTGTTGTCGTTGCAGACCTGCTGATAGGAGGGGTTGACGACGTGCCCGCCGGCGTAGCCCGACTCGACACTCTCGACGCCCTTCAACTCATCGTAAACCGCCTCCAGACACCAGAAACACCCGCCGCCCAGCGTGGCGACTTCCCGTGTGGCTGACATACTCACTCTGCTACCTCCTGTGCTAAAGCTATCTCTTGGGCCATCTACACAGTCTGACGTACCAGGCCCGGCATTACATACCCCCGCGCCCAATCATACGCCATTTCACCGTCTTGTAAATCCCTCCCAGCTATGCTATCATCCCTCACCGGCAACCCGGTTTGTCAGCCCGTACCTTCCGAATACCGACCGAATACCGTCCTACACCTTCCCCTGGCTCTCTAGGAGAACCCCCTATGCCCCGTATGACCGGCGGCCAGGCCCTGGTCGAGATGCTCCAGCGCCACGGCGTGGACACCCTGTTCGCGCTGCCCGGCGTTCAGAACGACGCCCTGTTCAACGCCCTGTACGACGCGGGCGGGGCTATTCGCGTCATCCATACCCGCCACGAGCAGGGCGCGGCCTACATGGCCTACGGCTACGCCAAGTCCACCGGCCGTGTCGGCGTCTACAGCGTCGTCCCCGGCCCCGGCGTCCTCAATACCACAGCGGCGCTCTCGACGGCCTACGCCACCAACGCCCGCGTCCTATGCCTGACGGGCCAGATCGCCACGCCGCTCATCGGCCGCGGCCAGGGTCACCTGCACGAGTTGCCCGACCAGTTGGGGATTCTGCGCGGCCTGACCAAGTGGGCCGCCCGTGTCGAGCACCCGGCCCAGACCCAACTCTACGTGGATGAAGCCTTCCGCCAACTCCACAGCGGCCGGCCCCGGCCCGTCGCGCTGGAAATCCCGCCCGATGTGCTGGCCCAGGCGACCGAGGTGACGCTGCGGGATGACCCGCTGGCCCTGCCGGTCTACCCGCCCGACCCCCAGTTGATCCAGCAGGCGGCCGAGTTGCTGGCGGGGGCGGAGCGGCCCTTGATCCTCGTCGGCAGCGGCGCGGACGACGCGGGCGAGGAGCTATGCGCGCTGTGCGAGCTGCTCCAGGCGCCCGCCGTCTCCCACAGCAGCGGGCGGGGCATCCTGGACGACCGCCACTACCTGTCGCTGCGCGGCCCCGAAGGCCACCGCCTGTGGGCCGACGCCGATGTTGTCCTGGCGGTCGGCACGCGGCTGCTGCGGCCCCTCACCCAGTGGGGAACGGACCCAGGCCTCAAGCTAATTCGGGTGGACATTGACCCGGTGGAACTGGGCCGGGTCCACCCGCCCACGGTGGGCCTCGTGGCCGACGCCGGCCCCGCCCTGGCCGCCCTGCGCGATGCCCTGCTCGCGCGCGGCGTCACGCCGCGCCCATCCCGCGCCGAGGAGCTAAGCGCGCTCAAGGCCGAGTTCAGGGCGGGCTACCGCGAGCTTCAGCCACAGTACGACTTGCTGATGACGATTCGGGAGGAACTGCCGGAGGACGGGCTGTTTGTGGATGAGGTGACCCAGGTGGGCTACGTGGCGGGCTTCGCCTTCCCGGTCTACCGCCCGCGCACGCTCATCTCGTCGGGCTACCAGGGCACGCTGGGCTACGGCTTCGCCACCGCACTGGGCGTCAAGGTGGCCCACCCTGACCGGCCCGTGGTCTCGGTCAACGGCGACGGCGGCCTGATGTACACGGTCCAGGAATTGGCGACCGCGGTGCAGCAGGGCATCAGCCTGGTGGCCGTGGTATTCGCCGACGGCGCGTTCGGCAATGTGCTGCGCATGCAGGAGCAGCAGTACGGCGGCCGCGTCATCGCCTCGCGCCTGCGCAACCCCGACTTCGTCAAGCTGGCCCAGGCGTTTGGCGCGCACGGCGAGCGGGCCGAGACCTTGCCCCAACTGCGCCAGGCCCTGCGCGACGGCTTCAACCGCCCCGGCCCGACGCTGATCGAGGTGCCGGTCGGCCCCACGCCCTCACCCTGGAAGTACGTGATGATGCCGCGCGTGCGCGGCTAGGCCGACAACAAAGACCTGACAGGCGGGTCACGACAAAGACCTGACAGGTTTCTAAAACCTGTCAGGTCTGCACGGTTAGGACAAAGACCTGACAGGTTTTGGAAACCTGTCAGGTCTGTAGGGTTGGTCTGTCGGGTTACCGCGCCGGGCCGCTGCGTTCAGCCAGCGTGCCGCGTGGCGCTTCCTCGCGAGCGCCAGTCAGCCAGCCGCGCCGCCAGGGGGTGCCCAGGGCGGGTAGCAGGAAGCGGTCGAGACCAATCCAGCCGGCGGTCTTCCAGGCCAGCACCAGGAAGGTGGCGATGAAGAACAGCATGGGGTTGGTGCTGACGGTGCCGGACAGCAGGTAGTTGGCGTTCATGAAGCTGCCAAAGAAGGCGGCGATGCCGGTGAAGGCGCCCAGAATCAGGGCGATACCCACCAGCAACTCGCCCAGGGTGATCATGTAACTCCAGATGTGCGCGTTGGGCAGGACCACGTTCTGAAGGAACGAGGCGTACCAGCCGGTGACATCGGGATGGTCGCCGCCCGTCTTCGCCAGGGCGCCCTTGACGAAACCACCAATCGCACCGCCGGCCGTCGGGCCGAACCACACCGGGTTGACGATCTTCTCCCGGCCCGCCTCGAACCACTCCCAACCCACGTAGAGCCGTAGCGGGAGCCACAGCCAGGCCAGGCGCGTGTCGTTGAACAACAGGCGTGCGATGGGCGGATCTTCCACCATCACCTGGTTCCCTGGTACCGCATCACGTCGTGCAGCCATAATTCAACCTCCTCATACAGCACTTGATAACGTTAGACACATTACAGGATGTAGCATTTCCTGTGCCGCGCGCCCGGCCCTCTCATCACGCCGCGCGGCTCCAGGCATCTGTAAACAGTCTGTAAACGATGGCCGGCGGGGCGAAATGGGCCGAAACTTCCGACGGTCTCGTCCGTGTATACAGGTAGACGCGGGGGACACGCGTCGAACACAATCACAGGAGTGTGAGGAGGAAGTCCAATGTCACGCAAAGTGTTGATGGGAGTTAGTGTCGTGGTGGCCCTGGTGGTCGCGTTGACGGTCGGCGTCGTCGCCCACGCGCAGACCGCGACGCCCCAGGGCAAGGACGCCTCGTTCTGGGGCTTCCTGGCGAAGCGGTTGAACAGCACGCCCGAGGCGGTCCAGCAGGCGATACGGGACGCGGCCAAGGACGTGGTCGCCCAGGCCGTGAGCAACGGCAAGCTGACCCAGGACCAGGCGGCCCAGGCGAACGCGCGGATTGACCGCTGGCAGGGTAAGGCGCCCTTGGGCTTCGCGGCCGGCCGCGCCGCCCAGGCGAAACTGGATAAGGCGCGCGCGCACTTGAGCAAGGTCGGGCTTGAGGCGGCGGCCCAGGCGTTGGGCGTGACGCCGCAGGACCTGAAGGCCGAGTTGGACAAGGGGCAGACGCTGCGCCAGGTCGCCCAGGCCCGCAACGTGGACGCGGCCAAGGTGGAAAAGGCGGTCGCGGACGCGCTCAAGGGGGAACTTGACAAAGCCGTGGCGGCGGGTAAGCTTACCCAGGCTCGCGCGGACCAGGCTAAGGCCCGCATTGACCAGACAGTGGGCAAGCTGATGGACGCCCATCTCGGTGGCGCGCAGCAGGGTCAGGCCAAGCCGGCGCGGGGCGCGCTGCTGATGGCCGGCGCCCGCGAGGCCTACACGGCGGCGGCCCAGGCGTTGGGCCTGACGGCCAAGGACCTCAAGGCCGAGTTAGCCAAGGGCCAGAGCCTGCGTCAGATCGCCCAGGCCAAGAACGTGGACCCGGCGACCGTCCAGCAGGCGATGGTGACCGCGCTGAACACGCGAATTGACCAGGCCGTGAGCAGCGGCAAGCTGACCCAGGACCAGGCCGCCAAGGCCAAGGACCGCGTGGCCCAGATGGCGCAGAAGTTGATGGACGCCCAGCCGGGCCAGCACCAGAAGGGCCAGCCGAAGCAGGGCAAGACGCTCTAGCTTGAATAGTGTCGGTGGTCTGGCAGGTCCAGACCCTGAAGGTCAGGTTGACCTTCAGGGTCTCCCTGCATTTTCGTGTGTCTCACCCGGCATCGTCTCTCGACCGACCGGCAGGCGCTAGAGGAGGGGCGACGTGACACAGCGATGGTGGCGGGCACTCTGGCGGGCGCTCCTGGCGTCGGCGCTCGTCTTCCTGCTGGCGCACGTTCCCTTGCCCGTCTGGACCCCGCGCTGGTTCGCCTTCGGGCTGGTGCCCAGTCTGGTCTTCCTGCTGGTGTGCTACATGGGCAAGCTGCTGTTGGACACGATGTTCTACGATCACTACCAGAGTTAACCACGTTCCAGGTGTTCAGTCCGTTTGGCCTATTGTTGAACGCGCGGCGCAGGGCCGCCACGATCCCTTATACTGACTTGTGACTTGCAGGGAGGAGAACCAGGGTATGCGTACATTGCTCTACAGCCTGATCGCGCTCGTGCTGCTCGGCGTTGGCGGGGCGGGGGGCTACTTCTATGGCGTCACCGTGGGGGAGACGCGGGCCGCCGACATCCGGTCGCGCTTCCTCCAGGATCGCGGCCTGGCCGGTCAGGCCGGGGCGGGTGGCAACGTGACGACCGGCGCCGGCGGCCAGGGCGCGGGCGGAGCGCAGGGCGCCGCCGGTGGGGCGTTCGGTCAGTTCGGTGGGGGCGGCCAGGGCACGTTCGGCTCGGTGAAGAGTGTCGAGGGCAACGTCATCGAAGTCAGCACCGCCCAGGCAGTGGTCAAGGTGACCGTGCCCGAGGGGACCCGTATCCAGGAAACGGTCCAGCAACAGGTGAACCTCACCGACCTCAAGCCGGGCATGAACGTTGTCGTCCAGGGCGACCGGGACGGCCAGGGCAATGTCACGGCGCGCGCCATCAACCTCGTCCCGCAAGGCTTCGGTGGCGGCCAGGGTGGTCAAGGCGGTCAAGGCACGCAGGGTCAGGGGCAAGGCGGCCAGGGCCAGGGCGGTCAGGGCCAGGGTGGCCGTCGCCAGGGCGGCCAGGGCGGCACGCCAGCGGCCGGCACCCCGGCCGCGACGCCCAGCCGCTAACGGGAACCTCCAATGCCTCGGAGCGGTAGGTGAGGGCCGACACAGGATGGAGTCACGTCATGGTTGACGATGGGGATGAGAGGCGGCCGACGCGCACGGTCGTCAACCTGCGAGCGCGGGGGGTCGAGGGGCGAGTCACCCTCAGCCTCAAGCGCGACGCCACAACGCTGAGCGTCAACACGGTGCCGAGCTTTACCTTTGACCTCAAGGGGCGGCTGATCGGTGGCTTCAACGCGGGGCGCACCTACCGCCGTACCCTGGACCACCGCCTGGTCGAGAAGATGGGGGAGACGCGGGACGGGGAGCATGTCCGTCGCCGCCGCGA